>CAJCID010000283.1 GCA_903970305.1 Rhodospirillales bacterium
CGCGGCGAGTTCGGCGGTCTCGGCGCGCTCAGCGTCGCCAACGCGCCGCGCGAGAATCTGGCGCTGCGCAGGACGCCGCAGGAGCTGCAATCGCAGGTGGAGCGCTGCGGCGATGCGACCGTGACCGCGGATCATTTCACACCGAACGGTGGCGCGCTGCCCGCGGACCGGCTCGTGACTCGATTCACCGTGACGGCGTTCAATCCGGCCTTGGCGCTCGAGGGCGCGCGCAAGGCCGCAGAGCTCCTGCGGGCCGCAGGGACCTCGTCCGAGGCGCGATCGAAGGACAGCAAAGCGCCCGATCTCTAACGCATGAATCCCCTGCCGTTCGGTATCGGGGAGACCCCGGGCGGACACCCTGATCGCGCTGGGCGTAGATACTTTTTCGGCGCCCATGCAACTCAGTCGGCCGAGAAGCCTGCAGCGCCGTCGTAGCTCCAGCGAATGGATGCGGTGACCTCAGCGGCCCAACGCACAGAGCGATGTCTCGCAAACGCGTAGGCTGCTCTGAGTGCAACGTGCGTAACAGGAGAATTAGATGTCTCACCCCTATTGGAACGACTGGTATTTAGGCTGGGGCTGGTTTCTTTGGTTCGGAATCATCTTTCTCCTGTTTTCGGGCATCGGCAACTGGGGCTATTCCTATCGTGCGCATCAGAGATTCGGGCAGTTGCCTGGAAAAGGTGCGCTCGACATTCTCAACGAGAGATACGCCCGCGGCGAGCTGACGCGCGAGCAATTGGGACTCATGAAAACCGAGATCGCGAGGCGCTAGCACCGGTCGGAGCTGGGGCGCAGTGTTCAGTGGTTTTGGGTAAGCGCGATGACGCTTCTGCTGGAAGAGTACATTCCTGGAGCTATCTGGCTTTGCCGTTACCCAGTCGACTACTTGGGCACCCAATTTGACGCACGGATGACCGTGATCCGACTACGCGACGGCAAGCTGATGCTGCATTCGCCTTGTGCGATCGACGACGACGTTAAGAATGCTCTTAGCGGAAGCCGATTCAATTAGCGATCGGACGACGGAGCCTGGCGGGACATCGCGTCCCGTGCTCCGAAGGGGCGTGGGGATCGCTCTCGATGTGGGGTGGCGAACAGACGCGCAGCGTCGCCGGCGCGCAATCTCCCGATCAGCTCCGCCGCCCAGCCGGTTCGAGCCTCCTCGAACACGCTTCCACGAGAGGTAGTCATGTTACGCAGCATCAAGGAGATGGAGGGCGCCACGATTGGTGCATCGGATGGCATCATCGGCCGTGTCACGGACTTGTATTTCGACGACGAAGCGTGGGTCATCCGATATCTCATCGTCGATGCCAGTGAAGGGCACCTGGACCGCAGTGTTCTCATCTCACCCATTTCGATCGGTCGGCCGAACTGGCCCGAGAAGATTTTCCCCGTCTCCCTGACGCGAAAGCAGGTCTCAGGTAGCCCCGACATCGACACCGATAAGCCGGTGTCGCGTCAGCAAGAGATGGGCTATCTGGGCTACTACGCCTATGGGAGCTATTGGGGCGGCGGGGGACTGTGGGGCGCAAGCCCATACCCCGACCAGCTGCAGGCAGGATTGGTGCGTGGGGAGTCACACACCGACCCGACAGCCGGTAAGCAGAGCCAGGGCATCGGAGAGCAACGACACGACGATTCGCACCTGCGAAGCTGTAATGCCGTCGGGCGCTATTACGTGCACGCGAGCGATGGCGACCTGGGTCATGTCGCCGGGTTTCTCATCGAGGATGAGTCATGGGCGGTCCGTTACCTCATCGTGAATACGAGCAATTGGTGGTTGGGGCACGAGGTGCTCATCGCGCCGCGTTGGATTGATCATGTCGATTGGGCGGAGTGCATGGTGTCGGTCGGCTTGACCCGGGAGGTCATCAAGGGTTCGCCGCACTACGACTCCGCGACGCCGCTCGATCGCGCACAAGAAGCGGAGATCCACACTCACTATGGGCGTACCGACTACTGGCCTCGGGAGCCGAGAAGGGCGAAGCCCGAAGATAGGCCGTAGGCATCATGCGCGCCAGCATCCTTGAACTCTCGATATTGCTCCATCACCGAATGGGAGGCACATCTGCATCGAAACGGCACGCAGAGGAAACCAGCACCCATCACGCGCCCTGGTACGCAGTTCCCGCCCGCGAGTCAGGCTCACCGAGACCTTGCTGTCCCCCCAACTCACGCCCGCGATCCATTGCGGTGCGATCAGCACCTGGTGGCCCAGCCACCAAGCTTCGACAGCGCGGCCAAAATATCGGGAAACCAATTGCCGTCTGTTCGTTACCCGACACCCGGCAGAGTAATCACCGGGGACAGTTTTCGTCGGACTGCATACATCAGTTCTTTTGACCGGCGCCTCGGGCATAGAACTGCGCGAGCGCGCCGCGCTCCATGTCGGTCAGGCCGACGGCAATCGTGCGCATTTGTTCATTGATATCGTTGTGGCGCGAACCCTGGGCGAAGGCGGCGGTTTCCCTGGCGAGGTAGGCTTGATTTTGAAAGGCCAAAGCGGGCGCGCCCACCCGATAACCGCTCGGCCCGTGACAGGAACCACAAGGCGCGATGCCGCGGGAAGCGTCCCCGGCCCATACGAGCCGCACGGCGGGGTCGGGTGAGCCCAGGCTGGAGAACGGATCATCGTGTCCCGTCAGATAAGGCAGGCCGCCCGACTGCGCCGCATAATAGGCTGCAAC
>CAJCID010000284.1 GCA_903970305.1 Rhodospirillales bacterium
ATCGAGGCTGCACTCAGGGGTGCGTATAGGCGGGGCCGACCGCTCGCACCGCTCCCGCCCCTGTTGCAGATGGGTTCCTGGATCGGAGGCGACCGGGACGGCAACCCCAACGTCGACGCCACGACACTGGAGTGGGCGCTCAAAGAGCATGCCGGCGTCGTCTTGGGCTTCTACCTCGACGAGGTCCACAGTCTCGGTGCCGAACTGTCGATGTCCACGCTGCTCGTTGCAGCGAGCGAGGCGTTGCAGATCCTCGCGAACGCATCGCCGGACCATTCGCCGCACCGCGCCGACGAACCCTACCGCCGTGCACTCGTGGGCGTATATGCGCGACTGGCCGCGACGGCCCGGCGTCTGGGCCGCACGGCCGTCGTGCGCCAGGAGGTCGCGCCGGCCGAGCCCTACGCCAACCCCGAAGCGCTCTCTGCGGACCTTGGCATCATCCGCGATTCACTCCTGGCCCATCATGGTCGGGCCCTCGCGCAGCCGCGGCTCAATTCACTGCTGCGCGCGGTCGATGTATTCGGCTTCCATCTGGCCTCGGTCGATCTGCGCCAGACCTCGGATGTGCATGAACGGGTCATCGCCGAACTTCTCGACGCAGCAGGGGTTCATCCAAGGTACACGCAACTCGATGAGGAAGAGCGGCTCTCGATCCTGCTCGCGGAACTGGGCAATCCGCGGCCCCTGATCCTGCCGTACCACCACTATGGCGATGAAACCTGTAAGGAGATCGCCGCATTCGAAGCGGCCCGGCGCGTGCGGGAACAATTCGGGCCGCGCGCGGTGCGCACGATCATCATCTCGCATACCGAGACCCTCTCGGATCTGCTCGAGGTGGCCCTTCTGCTCAAAGAGAGCGGTCTGGCCAGTCCGGGGTGTGCCAACGCGCCGGCGCGCACCGATGTGTGCGTCGCCCCTCTGTTCGAGACGATCGAGGATCTGTCTGCGGCACCGGCGATCATCGAACGCCTGCTGGGTCTCGCCGAACGCGTGCAGCTGTATCCGGACGAACCCAATGCCGCCCAGGAGATCATGCTGGGTTACTCCGACAGCAACAAGGACGGGGGGTTTCTGACCTCGAACTGGTCGCTCTACAAGGCCGAAGTGGCGCTCTCGGAACTGTTCGATGCGGCAGGCGTGCGCCTGAGACTTTTTCATGGCCGGGGCGGCTCGGTGGGTCGGGGTGGCGGGCCGAGCTACGAGGCCATCCTCGCCCAGCCACCGGGCACCCTCCAGGGCCAGATCCGCCTGACCGAACAGGGCGAGATCATCGCAAGTAAATTCTCCCACCCGGATCTGGGTCGGCGCAATCTCGAGACCCTCGTCGCCGCCACCCTGGAAACTAGTCTCGGGGTGGGGCCAAGGCCTGGGGACGCAGCGCGCAAGAAATTCGAGGCGGCGATGGAGGAGTTGAGTGCCCATGCGTTCTCTGCCTATCGCGCCCTGGTCTACGAGACCGAGGGCTTCGCCGACTACTTCTTCGCAGCGACACCGATCCAGGAGATTGCGGAACTGAATATCGGCAGCCGCCCCGCTTCACGCAAGGCCGGACGCCGGATCGAGGACCTCCGTGCGATTCCCTGGGGGTTTTCCTGGGGTCAGTGCCGCCTGTTATTGCCAGGCTGGTATGGCTTTGGCAGTGCAGTCGAGCGCTGGCTCGGGACCGAAGCGAAAGTCCGCAGCACCCGCGCGCAGCTTCTCCAGCAGATGGCCCGTGAATGGCCCCTGTTCCGGACCCTGCTGGCCAATATGGCCATGGTTCTGGCAAAAACCGATCTTGGAGTCGCGTCGCGCTACGCGATGCTCGTTCCCGATGCGAGACTGAGGCGTCGGATCTTCCAAGCCATCGAGCGGGAGTGGCAACGTACCAGGAGCGCCCTGGAAGGGATCACCGGAAAGAGCGAACTGCTGGCCGACCATCCGGAACTCGCACGCTCCATCCGCCAGCGTCTGCCCTACCTTGATCCGCTGAACCATCTCCAGGTGGAACTGATCAAGCGCTATCGGGCCGGGGCCGACGACGAGAGGCTCAGACGGGCCATCCACATGACCATCAACGGCATCGCCTCGGGATTACGCAATACCGGCTAGAGATCCATCGCTTCGCCGAATGACTGGATCTCGCTGTGCTGAGGAATGAACCGCCACCCGGCGTGTCCGGCCCAGGTCTCGAGGTCTTCGAGGCTGGCCTCGCGCACCGCGACGTCGCGGGCCGTGTACAACCCCCCCATGCATTGTTGACCGAAGTAGTGGATGCCCTCGCCCGGCCCATAGTCGGCGATATGCGTTACGCAGAACAATGCCGTTCTGCCCGGTCCATAGCGCAGGATTGATCCGACCGGATAGGCGGCCCCGGGTGCAATGCCCGGTTGACCAACGGAGTCCAGAGTCTTTTCCATAAACGATCTGCTTGCCCTGAAATCCAGGCTCCCCGCGATGAGTTCGCGATTTGATATGGAATCAGTCTAGGGGGCAAGCGGCCAAAACCCAAGCCAGACGGGTAAGTAAAGGTGCTCCCCCAAGATCCGACCCCAGGCTCGCACCACGGGCGGAGAAGCCATCCGCCGCAGCCTCCAGGCGGTGCCCAAAAGGGGGGTGCAGGTCAACTTGGCCCTCAAGTCCTGCGCGATTTTGCCGATAGGCAAGCGGGAGTGGGGATCCGGTCCACGGCTTTGCCTAAACGGGATCGATCTCCAGAGGTACGCGAGGCGGACCGACGGATCCGGGTCGCGCCCAATCAACCCGTTCGCGCCGTCGGCGGACAGCCAATAAAGGCAGAATCTTGTGACCAGAACGGTTCTCAAAGCGGACTTTTTTTGGCCCTTGGCCCTGCTGTGCGTATTTACCCTTGGACTCCTGGCGGCCGGGGGTCTCGCACTGGTCGAGGAGTTCGACCGCGCCGCCACCCAACGGGAAGAATCTGTTGTCGAGAATGGCCTTCTCGAGCGCATCCACGATTCCGCCTGGCATGCTGCCCAAGAGGTGGTCTGGGATAGTGCGCTCAAGCATCTCGACGATCATTTCGACGCAGCGTGGGCGAGTCAGAACATCGGCGTGATCTTCGGCAAGTCGCTGGGCTTTGAGAAGTGCTTCGTCCTCGATGCCGAGAATCGTCCGCTGTTCGCGGCCGATGCGGGTCTCGAGGTCGACGCGCACAACTACGAGGCGTTTCGCCGCGAGGCAGAATCCCTGGTCTCCCTGGTCCGTGGCCTGGAGATCGAGCGCGGCCCGATCCACAACGCCCAGTCGGGAGCCAATCCGCTGCCCAAACCGGTTCTTGCGAACAGTGTCGCCAATGTCTCGGGCAGGCTCTACGTCCTGACCGCCGCACTGGTTCAGCCCGATTTCGGCTCGGTCTTGCCGCGCGGCCCCAGGGCGCCGATTGTGGTCAGCGCGCTACGCATCGATCAGGGCTTTCTCAGTGCCTTCGCCGAACGCTTTCTGTTGCCCGGGCTCGTGCTCCACCTCGAACCCTACCGACCGCACGGCGACGAGGCCGAGGTGGTTCTGCACAACGACCGCGGTGAGCGGGTGGCCTCTTTGACCTGGGTGGCGCAGGGTTCGGGCAAGATGATCATGCGCCGTCTTGGCTGGGCCTTCATTCCGGTACTGCTGTGCCTCGCCGCAGGCGTACTCATCCTTTACCGCCGCAGCCGCCGGATGGCCTTGGGCCTGATCACCAGCGAGGCCCGTGCGGCCCATCTGGCGTATCACGATGCGCTGACGGGGTTGCCCAACCGCGTTCTTTTCTTCGACCGGCTCGGTCTTTCCTTAAGTCAGATGCAGCGCTCCGGCGAGGTGGTGGCCGTTCACTGCATCGACATCGACCGGCTCAAGGATGTCAACGATACCTTTGGGCATCATGTGGGCGATGAACTGATCCGCGAGGCAGCGCGGCGCATGGCCGGACAGTGCCGCTCGAGCGATACCTTCGCGCGCCTGTCGGGGGACGAATTCGCGATCGTTCAGACCCGGGCGTCCGCCGGCGCAGGGGCGGCCCTTGCTGCGCGGCTGACTGAGGCCATGGCGCAGCCGTTCGAACTGACTCCGGGGCGCGTCTTCGTGGGTTGCTCGGTGGGCATTTCCATCGTCGCTGATCCTCACATCGACCCGCCGGAAGCGCTGCGCCAGGCCGATGTCGCCCTGTACCGGGCCAAGCAGACCGCGAAGGGCCAGTTCTGCTTCTTCGAACAGGAAATGGACGCCCAGATCAAGATCCGTCGCGGTCTGGAGTCGGATTTGCGCGAAGCGCTAGCCAACAACGACTTCACCCTTGCATACCAACCCCAGTTCCACAATGACGAGGGCATGACCGGCGTCGAGGCCCTGGTGCGCTGGTGCCATCCGACGCGGGGCAATATCTCGCCTGCCTTTTTCGTGCCGATCGCCGAAGAATGCGGACTCATCATGGAGCTGGGCATGTTCATCCTGCGCCGTGCCTTCGAGGACAGTAAGCGTTGGAGCCGTCTGAAGGTGGCGATCAACGTCTCGGCCAAGCAGCTGCGCATGCGCGACTTCGTCGCGCGGGTGGTAGAACTGACCCAGGAAATCGGGGTCGACCCGCATCAGTTCGAACTCGAGATCACCGAGGGGATCCTGCTCGGCGACGATCTGGAAACCCACGAGATGCTCGAAGAGTTGCGCCGCCTCGGATTCTCCCTCGCGCTGGACGATTTCGGTACAGGCTATTCGAGCTTGAGCTATTTGCAGCGCTACCCGATCGACAAGATCAAGATCGATCGATCGTTCATCGCCAATCTCGGCGTCGAGGCTGAAAGCGAGGCCGTCATCGCCGCAATCGTGAAGCTGGCCCAGGCGCTGAACCTGTCGGTCATCGCCGAAGGGGTGGAGACGATCGACCAGCATGAGCGGCTCAGCATGGCCGGCTGTCGCGACATGCAAGGCTACCTCTTTAGCAAGCCCATCGACGCTGTCGCCGTCGATGCCCTCATCTCCCGCACGAGCGATGCCGCCCCGCAAGCGGCCAACGAGAGTATGACCGCGTAGCCCCGGCAACCTTGCAGGCGCGCAATTCAGCCGGGGTCACCCCGGTGGGATGCGCTGCGGAAGTGCATGGATTCCCACGGTCTGGTGCAGCCGGGCCCCCCACTTGTGCACGCCTTCCCCAAACTCCTCTGCGAAGACCCGAATTCGCCGCTTTGCGGGATGGCACGGGCGTTGCTTAGCTAGTAATACGACTTTAATCAGTCGTAATACTGACGGGGCTCTCGCAGCGGCGCCAGTCCTGGTCCTCACTCCGGTCCTTAGTGGTTCTCAAACATGAGCCTTTCCCGGCTTCTTCTGCCCCGCCGACAACTCGCGCCCCGCGTGAGTTGGTTGCTGGGCATCGGTTCGTTCGTGCTGCCGCTGCTTGTGTGGTGCCTCGTGAGCTACGTGCCGGGAATTTGGCATCCGCAGGTCCGCATCATCGATCCCGGCGACGTCGACTACTTCCAACCGGGCATGCGGGCCGATGCCAGCGTCTTCGAGAGCGAGTCCGAGGATATCCGGGCCAAGGGTGGGCATCTGCCTACCGGTGTCCCGTCGAATCCGATTTATCTGCCCGCACCGCACGAGGTCGCGCTCGCGTTCGTGCGTGCCTTCTCCACGCCCCCGGGCAAGAGCGAATCGCCCGGGCTGCACGAGAGCATGTGGAGCAGCATCCAGTTAATTGTGACAGGCTTCGTGCTGTCCTCGGTGATTGCCATCCCACTGGGTATCATCAGCGGGACCTATACGGCGATCGCCCGGTTGAATGAGCCGTTCGTGGAGTTCTTCCGGTACCTGCCCGCGCCGGCCTTTGGCGCGCTCGCCGTGGCCGTGCTGGGCATCTACGAGGGGCCGAAGGTCGCGATCATCTTCATCGGGACGTTTTTCCAGCAGATCCTGGTCGTTGCCAACACCGCACGAAAGCTCGACTATGGCCTGCTCGAGGCCGCGCTGACACTCGGGACCAAGCGCCTTAGCCTGCTCACGCACGTCGTGGTCCCGGGTATCCTGCCCGACCTGTATCGTGACCAGCGCATCCTACTGGGCTGGGCCTGGACCTACCTCGTGGTGGCCGAACTGATCGGGACCAGTTCCGGGATCACGCTATTCATCACCCAGCAGGCGCGCTACCAGCACTTTGAGAACGTGTACGCGGCCATCCTCTTGATCGGCATCATCGGATTCGGTTCGGATCTCGTCCTGGCCCGGGCGGGCAGGATGTTTTTCCCCTGGGACCGCGGTGCCACGCGCGCCTAAGACGAACGCTGACGAGACCGTGATGCAAAATCCCCCGGCCGTGAATTCCTATCTGGTGCAGTCCGAGCCCGTCCGCGAGCGCTTTGAGCGCCTGAAGCAGCGCAACGTGATCCTTGAAGTCCGGGGTCTGGGCAAAACCTTCGCGGCGCAGCAGGGCGAGGTGGTCGCCTTGAAGGGGATCGACTTCAAGACCTATCGGCGCGAGCTGGTGTGTATCATCGGCCCTTCCGGTTGCGGCAAGTCGACCCTGATCCGCATCTTGGCCGGACTCGAGACGCAGACTGAAGGTGAGGTCTTGCTCGACGGCCAGCGTGTCACCGGCCCGGGCCGCGACCGCGGAATGGTCTTTCAGGGCTATACCTTGTTCCCCTGGCTGACGGTCAAGAAGAACGTGATGTTCGGACGGCGCATGAACGGTGCCGGACGCTGGGAGGCCGAGCGTGACGCCTTGCAGTGGCTCGATCTGGTCGGCCTGACCAAGTTTGCCGATGCCTATCCCTATCAACTCTCCGGGGGAATGAACCAGCGCGTGGCGATCGCCCGAGCGTTGGCGAACCAGCCGCGCATCTTGCTGATGGACGAACCATTCGGCGCTCTAGACGCCCAGACCCGGGCCAAGATGCAGGCCTACCTCTTGGAGATCTGGAAGAACGTCGATATCACGATCGTCTTTATCACACACGATCTCGATGAGGCCATCTTTCTCGCGGATCGGATCCTGGTGCTCAAGGCCCATCCGGGTGAGGTCCGGGAACTCATCGAAGTGCCCGTCCCGCGCCCCCGCAGCCTGTCCCAGTCGACGACACCGGAATTTCGCGCCACGCGCGCGCGTCTGGACGAACTCATCCATCCCCCAAGCGAAGTCACCGAGGAGGACATTGCACTGCCTCCGATCGTACGGCTGACCGATGTCAACGATAACGTGGAGTGACGAATATGTTCTGGTCCGAACTGACCTGGGCTGAGTTGCCCGAACGCATCGAAGCCGCCAGGCAGGCCGCTATTTTGCCCATCGGCGCGACTGAGCAGCACGGCCCGCACCTGGGTACGGGCATGGACTTCGTGCTCGCCGACCATCTATGCCGCGCTGCTTCACAGCGCACGGCGATCCCGATGCTGCCGACGCTGCCCTACGGCTGCTCCCTGGGGCACAGCCGGCGCTGGGCCGGGACGATCGCGGTACAGCCGATTACTCTGATCGAGCTCGTCAAGGAGATCGGCGATTGGACCTACCACAGCGGGGTGCGCCGACTGTACATCGTCAACACCCATGTGACCAACGTGGCCCCTCTGCGCTGCGCGCTCGAGATGCTGCGTGCCGAACACGATGACATGATGGTCAGCGTGCTGAACTCGGCGACCCTGAGCGAGCGTGTCAGGCAGTTTCACTTTGCCGATGGAGACGACTGGCATGCCAACGATGCCGAGACCTCCCTGATGCTGGCGATGGCACCCGAGATGGTACGGGCAGAACATCTCGATAGCGCCGACGATGGCGATCGCACCGCAGGGCTGGTGTTCTCCCATCCGGTCAATCGCACAAGCCTGAATGGCGTGACCGGGACGCCCAGCCAGGCGAGCGCGGCCAAGGGCCGCGAGTGGTTTGACTGGATGGTCGAGGACCTCTGTGCGCTGTTGCAGCGCGGGCAGGACGAACAGCCGCCGCTACCGCACTCCTATTTCTCTTCTCAACACGACTAGGACTTCGCATCATGCATCCCTCCTTGGACATCCAGGCCCTGAAGGAACGGCTCAAGGCCGAGGGCGTCAAGTACTGTATCGGCGCCTATGTCGACATCCACGGCGTCCCCAAGGCCAAGGTGGTCCCGATCGAGCATCTGCCCCAGATGGCGGCGGGCTCGGAGCGCTACACGGGATATGCTCTGGACGGCCTGGGCCAGGCACCCAACGATGACGAGATCACCTCGATACCCGATCTGTCCCATATCATCCAGCTTCCCTGGGAGCCGAAGATCGCCTGGATCCCCGCTGACAACGGCTTTCGTGGAGAGCCGTATGCGCTCAATACCCGGGTGGCCCTGAAGAACGTGCTGGCTCGGGCGGCACAGCTGGGGTTGGGCATGAACCTGGGCATCGAATGCGAGGTCTACGTCCTGCGTCAGGGACCAGATGGCGCTCTCCATGTCCCCAATCCGGACGACAAGCTCGTCAAGCCCTGTTATGACGTGCGTGGTTTCATCGACCAGTTCAGCTGGCTCGACAAGATGGCCACGGCGATCAATGGACTGGGCTGGGATCTGTATTCGTTCGACCACGAGGATGGCAACGGCCAATTCGAGTTCGACTTTGCCTATAGCGATGCCCTGACCATGTGCGACCGGCTGACGTTCTTTCGCTTTATGGCCAAGCACTACGCCAAGGAAGAAGGCCTTCTGGCCACCATGATGCCCAAGCCCTTTGCCGAACGCACCGGTACCGGCGCGCATTTCAACATGTCGCTCTACGACCTCGCGAGCGGGGCCAATCTTTTCGCTTGCGACCCGAAGGAGGATCCGCGGGGCATCGGGCTGTCGCAGATGGGTTACCACTTCATCGGTGGCATCCTCAAACACGGACGTGCACTGTGTGCCGCCTTCGCGCCGACCGTCAACAGCTACAAGCGTTTGGTCCGGCGTGGTGCGATGAGCTATTTCTCCTGGGCTCCCGTGTTCAACTCCTACGGCTCGAACAACCGGACCAATTCGGTACGCGTGCCCGCGGGGGGCGGACGGTGCGAGTCGCGCAATGCCGACGGGGCGGTCAACCCCTACCTCGCTGCAACCCTCGCTCTGGCCGCCGGTCTCGAGGGAATCCGCGAGAAGATCGATCCCGGTGCGCCCAACGAGGACAACCTGTACGCAATCACCGAGGCCGAACGGGAGTCACGCGGCATCGGGTTCCTGCCGCAGACATTGCAGGAGGCGGTGCTGGCATTTGCGGCAGATCCCTTGACCGAAGAGGTCCTCGGGCGGGAACTGCGCGATGAGTTCATCAAGTACAAGACCGAGGAATGGCAGTCCTATCACCTCTCGGTAAGCCAATGGGAGATCGAGCGCTACAGCCACCTGTTCTGATGAGCGCGGCGCGCATTCCCCTGCCCCGGCGCCCCCTTGGAAAGTCGGAATGAGAGGGTGGGCGACCCCCGTAGATGCAGGGCCCGACTGCTCGGTGGTGGAAGCTGGATCTTCGCCCGGTATCGGGTCTTCCCTTCAACTAGTTCTTCGGCGCCCGCTTGGAGGAGTGAATCGGAGGGATGACGGCGGCCATCAGCTGCAGGCGACCCGTGATGACACCTTTGAGAGCTCGCATCGTGTTGGCGATGCTTTGAAGCTGCGGCGCCGGTCCCTGCACGAGCAAGACCTCCATCATCTTGTCTTCGGTCAGATGCACGTGAAGCGAGCTGATCACCTCAGCGATATGGGTGTACTGGAGGTCGGAGAGCCTTTTTTGGAGGCCGCGCGTAGCCCGGTCGTAAAAGAGCGTGATGGTGCCAACCATCACGTCATCACCTAGCTCTCTCTTGTGTTCGATGAGCTGCTGATTGACCATGTCGCTGATCGCCTGGGACCTGCTTTCATACCCGAGGCTGTCCACCATGCGATCCAGTTCCACAAGGAGATCGGGGTTCATCGAGATGCTGATGCGCCCGACAAGACTCGAGGTTTTTGGGGTCGATCGACTCATGGGGGCAGGGGCAACGAGAGGCTGCGAGGCACGCGTGCCGGTATCAGGGCGGCTTAGGCCGCCCTGGCTCGCGGCCTATTTGGGCAGGTAGGATCCATCGAGATAGCTGTCGATGTCCTGCGGGGCCTTGTAGACCGCGTTGGCCACGTTGAAATCGTCAGCTACCTTGGTCGACCCGTAGAGGGATCCGAAGCCCGGTCCTTTGGCGAAGATCTTCTTGCCTTCGGCGAGCGAGAGAAGATTGGTTCCCTTCAGAAGAGGCAGATACTCGGCGGGCGTTAGACCCACGCGTGCCGACATGATCTTCAGGGCGTCAGGTTGGGTCTTGGGATCGTTGATGTAACTGACGACGCGGTCCCACACCTTGATCACTTTGCGCCATTCTTCCTTGTGCGCTGCAAGGCTGCTCGGGCTCACCGCCAGGACATCGTAGATGAGGCCAGGCTCCTCGGCCGAGGTATATATGGGCTTCGCTCCGGGCACGCCCTTCATGGCCTGTCCTGAGACCGGTTGCCAGGCGCCGATCGCGGCAATGTCGGGCGAGGCGAGAATCTGCGGCAGCTCGTTCGTCTTGGCATTCACGAGCGTGACATCGGACTCCTTCATCCCGGCCTTCTTTAATCCATCGACCAGCAGGAGATGCTCGACCAGGCCAACCTCCACCGCCACCTTCTTGCCCTTGAGCTGCTTCAAGCTCTTGATGCCGGGCTTGGCAATGATCATGTCATTGCCGTTGGAGTAGTCCGTCAAGAGGATCGAGACGCTCTTGGCACCGCCGGCGCCGGTGACCAGCGCATCTCCATTGGTCATCAGCACAGCGTCGATCTTGCCGGCGGTGAAGGCATCGAGCGAAGCGGAGTAGTCAAACCAGTCGAATGTGACATCGACGCCCGCATCCTTGAAGAAGCCCTTATCGAGCGCCACCTGCCAGGCCACCCATCCGGGCCAGTCGCTGTAGCCAATTTTCAGTGGTGCGGCCAAGGCACCCGCAGCATAGGCACCGGCGACCAGCGAGATCACGAACTGCGCAATCCGGCGGCCGGTCCGCCGGGAAGAGAAGGAGATATTCATCGGGTTCGTTCCGTCACGAGTGTTACGGGTTGAAGTTTGGGTAATACCGCATGCCAAGAAGCAATATTGAGGCCATCCCATCTGACGGGTCGCTCCCGGGTGCAGTCGTCTCGTGAATCGCAGTGCGCTTCAAATCGGTGCACGAGCGCACCATGCGTCATCGTGGCCGCAGGCGCAGGCTCGTTGTTTCGGGGACGAGTTGTCCCGGGGTCTAGTGGTCCTGGCTGCCCTCTGCCCCGAGAGCCTGTCTGGCAGCCGCGGGGGCGAGGTAACCGCGGCGCGCGCGATTCTCCGCAGCGTAGCGCAGCTTGAACTGCCGCGAGAGCGCCTTCTGCGCGAGTAGACGTGCCGCCTGGTTTGCCAAGGCCCGCACCGGTTGCAGGCTGCGCTCGAGTCGCCGCTGGGCATCCGGCAGGATCACCTCCTCGATCCGGGTGAGCCAGATGCTCCGCACGGCATCGACACTGAACTGACCGGCACGGACGCGACCGTTCTCCACCATGGCCTGGTAGAGTCCGGGATCGCCTTTTAGCTTCGTGATGGCTGCGAGGACTTCGTTGGCCGAGTCAATCGCCATGTAGTCCAGAGGCGAGTTGCGCAACTCGCGAAAGGCCGGCTCCTCGTTGAGCAATGCCGGCACTCCCGCGAGCCACGCGTTGACGAGTTTGCTCGCCGGCTTTTGCCGCAGCATGGTGGGGGACTCGACCCGGTGCGCGATGACCAGATCAACATCGGAGTAATCCGACCAGGCGGTCTCACGAATCGAGAACTCCACCCCCAGTCGGGCGAGCTCCCTAGCGAATCTCGGATCACGCAGCCAGGCCGAGGTGGTGCCGATCCGTCCCAGGTAGGCCGCCTTCTCCAGACGCGCGCCCCGCCTTGGGTCACGCGCGATCAGGCCCGGTTGCGGCCAGTGTGGAATGTGGCTTTGCCGGACACCGTGATAGTCGATCCCGTTCTGCACGATCTCCCAGTCACACATCTTCACCGGCGGACGGTCGGCGCGCACGCCGACGACGTAGCTGCGAAAGTAGGGAACGCGCCACTCATTCAAGCTGTCGCGGTGGGCGATGTTGATGACACCAGGAAGGAGGCTCTCGTCGAAGCTGACCTCGTGACCCGCGCTTGCCAGTGCTTCGCGCAGGCGCAGATAGGTCTGAAAGATCCAATTGATCGTGCCGCCCTTGAAGCGATCGGGGTCGCGCATCAGATCGGCCTCGGTCAGGCTTGCGTAATCGGGCCAGAGGCGGCCCAGATTGCGGCCGACGAAATGAATGTGTGTCGCCGACATCGAGCCGTTACGAGGCCGCGAGCATCGCGTCGGTCGCACCTCCAGGTGTGCGCGCCGGTTCAGACTGGGCCGAGCGCATCCGTGCGTGGTTCCAGAGCGAGCGCGAGGGAATCTTGCCCAGATCGCAGCGATGCACGTAACGCTGCGCGATCTCGGCAACCTCGCGCATCAGGGCCGCATCGAGCGTCGTCGGAACGAGCCCCATGCGCAGGAGTTGACTGTTGGCCACGCACAGTTCGTTACTCTCCGCCTCCTCGCGGGGATTGTGGACGTACTCGATCTGCGCGCCGGTCATCCGTGCAACGAGTTCTGCGAGATCGCGCACGCGATGGGTTTCGGTCATCTGGTTGAAGATGGCCACGCGGCTGTGGCGCGCCGGGGGATTGGCGAGCGCCAGTTCGATGCACCGTACCGAATCTTGGAGATGAATGAACGCTCTTCTCTGCCCCCCCGTGCCGTGGACGGTCAGGGGGTGGCCGACGGCCGCCTGCATCAGGAAACGATTCAACACCGTCCCGTAGTCGCCATCATAGTCGAAGCGGTTGATGGCGAGTCGTCGAGCGCGGTCTCGGGAGTTTGCGTCCCCCAGACGATGCCCTGGTGCAGATCGGTCACGCGCAGCCCTTCGTTCTTCGCGTAAAAGGCGAAGAGCAGTTGATCCTGCGACTTGGTCAGGTGGTAGATGCTACCTGGATTGGTCGGGTAGAGAATCTCGGCGCGTACCGAAGCGCCGCTGTCGTCAGTCAGGGTGGCCGACAGGTAGCCCTCGGGGATCGTCAGGCCTGGCGTGCTGTAACCATAGACGCCCATGGTGCCCAGATGCACGACATGGATGTCCAAAGCCGATTCCACGACCGCTGCCAGGAGGTTGTTGGTCGCGTTCAGGTTGTTGTTGACGGTGTAACGTTTGTGCCGGCTCGTCTTCATCGAGTACGGGGCAGAGCGCTGCTCGGCGAAATGCACCACTGCGGCAGGCTCTTCGGAGCGCAGCAAGTCAAGCAAGGCGTCGAACTCGCGGGACAGATCCAGCTGCACAAACTCGATGTTGCGCCCGGTGCGTGCGTGCCAGGAGGCCAGTCGCTCGCCGATCGAAGTAATCGGGGTGAGACTCTCGCATCCGAGTTCCTCGTCGATCACGCGCCGCGAGAGATTATCGACAATCACGACTTGATGGTCGCGCGCCGAAAGATGCAACGCCGTGGGCCAGCCACAAAACCCATCCCCACCCAGGACCAAGACTTTCAATTCTCGAGCTCCCTTGCGCGCGCCTCGAAGATCCGGACCGCGTGGAAGCCTGTCCACCCTTAGGAAATTCCCGGCAAATCTTATGGAACCGTTAAAGCTCGGCAGGCTATCACGCGCTGCGAGCGTCAGGACCATCCCTCGCGCCAGCTGTAACATTTTGTGACGTTGAGTCGTACTTCAGTGCGGTTTTGTGGGGTCCTGCCTTGTGGATCGAAACGCAACGGCGTCAGTTGACCCACCCGGATCGCCAACCCCGCCGGCAATGCAGGACAAGAAAGACCAAAGGGTCCGTAAGAATGTGCTGCCGTCTGTTTCAAAGCTGCACAGCAGTGCAACTTTTCGCCGGTCTGCACTCCTAACGAATTCCTTACCACGGAGGTCAACACCGATGAAAAAACAGATTCTGATTTCCGCCCTGGGGATGGTTCTCTTGGGCAGCGCGGCGCAGGCCCAGGTCGTCATCCGGGTCGGTCCCCCGGCCCCTATCGTCGAGGCCGTTCCGCCGATTCCGCATGAGCACCCCGACTGGGTCTGGCAACCCGGCTACCACCGTTGGGATGGCGGTCGGTATGTCTGGGTTCCCGGAACCTATGTCCAGCCACCCCATCACGGTGCGCGCTGGGTCCCGGGTCACTGGGACCATCGGGGCGGCGGGTACGTGTGGATCGAGGGTCGCTGGCGCTAGGCCCCGACACCCCTACGCCATCTAGGAGTCCGCGCGGTAGAAGCTAGAATGAGGGTCATCTGAAACCAGCGCAAGGGCGTTGAAGAAAGATGACGACAAGCTACCTACCGTATGAGCCGCGGCAGCAGCAATTGTTGCCGAACGCGCTCCAGGACTGGCTGCCCGAAGGGCATCTGGCTTACTACATCAGCGACGTGGTCGATAGCCTTGATCTGAGCGCGTTCCACGCGCGCTACGCGGGTGGCGGGCCACGCAACCAACCGTTCCATCCGGTGATGATGGTGAAGATCCTGATCTACGGCTATGCGACCGGGGTGTTCTCGTCGCGTAAGCTGGCCCGGAAGCTGCACGAGGACGTCGCGTTTCGGGTGCTGGCGGCCGGCAACTACCCGAAGCACCGCACCATTTGCGACTTCCGTGCCCTGCACCTGCAGGAACTGTCGGAGCTGTTCGTGCAGGTGGTCAAGCTGGCGCGCGAGTGTGGCCTGGTGAAGCTCGGCACGATCGCGGTGGACGGCACCAAGATCAAGGCCAATGCATCGCGCCACAAGGCGATGAGCTACGAGCGCATGAAGCGCACCGAGGCGGAGCTGAAAGCTCAAATTACGGCCTTACTGGCCAAAGCGAAGGCGGCTGACGAGGCCGAGAAGAACGAGCCGGAGCTGGATGTGCCGGCGGAGATCGAGCGGCGAGAAGAGCGGCTGGCGGTGATCCAGGCAGCCCGCGCGCGACTCGAGGAACGGCAACGCGAAGCCGATACGGCACGCGGCCGTTCTGCGGGCGACGAGCGCAAGCCCCGTGACGGCGATGGCAAGCCGAAGAATGGTTCGCTGTATGCACGCGAGTTTGGCGAACCGAAGCCCAAGGCACAGGAGAACTTCACCGACCCCGAAAGCCGCATCATGAAGCAGGCCGGCGGCGCCTTTAACTACTGCTACAACGCCCAGGCGGCGGTCGACGACACCGCCCACATCATCGTCGCTGCGGAACTGACCAATAGCAGTGCGGATAGCCGGCAATTACCGCGCATGCTGGAGGCGGTGCGGGCGGTGGTCGGTGCCGATCCGGACCAGGTGCTGGCCGATGCCGGCTATCGCTCGGAAGCAGTGTTTGAAGCCCTTCAGGAGCATCCGGCGGAGCTGGTCGTGGCACTAGGACGCGAGGGCAAGAAGAACGTCAGCATCAATGGCAGGCGGCGTCCGCTGACGGCGGCCATGGCCGAGAAATTTAAACGCGAAGAAACGCAGACCGCCTACCGACGCCGCAAGTGGCTCTCGGAGCCACCCAATGGCTGGGTCAAGAACGTGTTGGGCTTCCGGCAATTCAGCATGCGGGGTCTAACCAAGGCCCAGGCCGAGTGGAAGCTCGTGTGCGCGGCGCTCAATCTGCGCAGAATGGCAAATTTGGTACCGGTGTGAGCTGAAAGGGAGCCACCAGCGCCGGTGGCCACCCAAATTCCCCCACCCCGGACCAGGTCGAGCTTAAGCTTCGAGTCGATCGCGCCGCCCCATAACATCGAATGAACAGCTCAACCAGTCCGAGATGTTCCCTGCTCACCCGATCTATGGTCTACCGCGCGGGCTCCTAGGCCGCGCTCTTCGGGCGCGGCCCGACAGCCCGGTTGCCGCGCTAGGCGGGCTCTTCGGCGGCGAGCGCCGCGGCGCGCAATTCTGCCGGCTGCTCCGGAAAACAGACCGAAATGATGAGACCCGGGCCTGCCTCGGGGTCAGAAAGATCGATCACGCAGCGGTGCTGCTCAGCGACCGCCTTGACGATCGCCAATCCAAGGCCGCTGCCGCTGGCAGCCGTGCCGCTACGGCGATAGAAGCGGTCGAAGACGCGACCGCGCTCGGCCGCAGGAATGCCCGGTCCGTTGTCCTCGATGGACCAGCTTGGCTGGGATCCCTGCCAGGTGGCCCGCAATACCACCCTTCCTCCCTCAGGCGAATAGCGCAAGGCGTTGTCCACGATATTGCTGAGCATCATCCGCAGGCTGTCGCGCAGGCCGAGCACCATCGGTGCGGGATCATCGACTGCAATTGTGAAGTGAATATGCCGGTGACTCGCCAAAGGAGAGTAGTCCGAGGCGACCTCGCGCGCGAGGACTCCCAAATCAGTAGGCTCGAACTCCCTGGGTTCGCCATCGGGCGACTCGCGCGCGAGCGTGAGCAGCTGCTCGACGAGACGCGAGGAACGGTCCAAGCGCTGGTGCAGCTTCTGGAAGGCGGCAAGGCGCTGCTCCTCGGTCTTGGCGCGCTCGGCGAGCTGCAGCTGGAGCTTGAGCGCGGTGAGCGGCGAGCGCAGTTCATGCGCGGCATCGGCGACGAAGGCGCGCTGCGCAGAGAGGGCTTCGTCAAGCTGTCGCAAGAGGGCGTTCAGGGCAACCAGCAAAGGTCGAATCTCCGCCGGAGATCCCTCTACGGGTAACGGTGTCAAGGCCAGCGGCGAGCGATCCCCGACGGCGGTGGCGATGCGCCGGATCGGACCGATCAGTCGACCCACGGTGACCCAGATGAGCACGGCCAACGCGGGGATCAAGAGGGCAAAAGGAAGAATCGTGCGTACCAGGAGGTTCGCAACAAGATGGCTGCGCGCGTGCATTGGCTGGGCCACCTGGACAATCCGCTCGCCTTGATCGACGCTGTAGATTCTCCATCCGCCAGAGGCAAGGTGTACTGTGGAAAAACCGTTGGTCTCGACTTTGGGGAGTCTCACATCGGGCTGCACCGGATAGATCAGCTTGCCGGCCCGATCGCGGATCTCGATGAGAATGTCGTTGTCCGGATCGCCATCGTCAGGCGGCCGGGGCTGGGAGATGATCCGCGCCGGCAAGTTGGCGGCCACGGCGGCCAACTGGAAGTCGAAAAACTCTCCGGCGGCGCGACTGACACGGTCGTAGGTTGCAAGACCGCCCAAAGCGGTACACAGGATCATGCCGGCAGACAGCCAGAGGATCAGCCGGTAACGCAGACTATTCATCGGAGTCGTCGGATTCTTCGTCGGCAAGCCTATAGCCTACACCCCTCACGTTCTTGATCAAGCTGCTGCCCAGTTTCTTGCGCAGGTGGTGGATGAAGACATCGACCGTGTTGCTCTCGACCCCGTCCTTCCAGCCGTAAAGCTTGTCTTCGAGTTGCTCACGCGTCACGACATCCCCCGGTGGATCCATCAGCGCGTAGAGGACGACGAACTGGCGCCGGGTCAGTTGGAGATCCTGTCCCTGGAACGAGGCGCTGTGCCGGGCGGGATCGAGAACGATCCCCCGGTAGGCCACCTTCGGGGAGGTGCGGCCCGCACGCCGTCGGAGCAGCGCACGAATTCGAGCGTACAGTTCGTCCAGATCGAATGGCTTGACCAGGTAATCGTCGGCTCCGGCATCGAGCCCCGCCACGCGTTCGCCCTTGCCGTCGCGCGCTGAGAGGATCAAGACCGGAGCCGCGCCGTCTCGGCTTCGATAGCGCGTCAATACGTCCAACCCCGAGCCACCGGGAAGTCCCAGGTCCAAGAGGATCAGGTCGTAGACATCGCGCTTCAACACGAGCTCGCTGCTCGAGGCATCCCTGACCCAGTCGATGACGTAGGACTCCTGGCGCAGACCCTCTTCGAGGCTCTCGCCGATCATCGGGTCATCCTCGATGAGGAGGATTCGCATCCCCTACCTCGTGTCTGGGAGCGCCGCCATATCAGCGCACCGAAAGGGGCTGCTCATCAGCCGGTCTGGCTTGTAGGGTCGGCGGGTCCGCGCTGTTCCACCAGCCTCCACCGAGCGCTTGAAAGAGCGCTGCCGTATCCCCGAGCCAAGTCCCGCGTGCCTGAAGCAAGACGAGAACGGCTTGCTGATAGGTCTGTTCAGCTGACAACAGCGCCAGATAGTTTGCGTAACCCGTCTCGACCTGCTTTCGGGTGAGATCCAGACTGATCCGCGCGGCGTCCTCGCCGCGTACTGCGGCCTGCAGCGCCCGTGAATCCGTATCCAGGGCATAGAGAGTATCGGCGACATTCTGCAGCGCCTCTACGACCGTCGTCTTGTACTGCGCGAGCGCCTGGCCCACCCCGGCTTCGGCTGCGCGGCGGCGCGCCAAGAGCGTACCCCCGTCGAAGAGAGTCTGTGTCGCGCTACCCACGAGCGACCAGAAGATGTTGTCCGGCCGGAACATGTCGCCCGGAGAGGTCGAAACACCTCCATAGGTTGCGTTGATCGCCAGCTGCGGCAGGAGATCGGCCGTGGCGACCCCGAACTGCGCGGTCGCGGCATGCAGTTGTTCCATCGCGGCGCGGACATCCGGGCGTTGCTCGACCAGGCGACTCGGTAGAGACAGGGGCAGCGCCTGGGGTAGGGTGAACTCGTCTAGGCCGATCTCTGGAAGTGCTTGGGAGGGATCATTGCGCACCAGGGCGCTCAGCAAGTCGCGCGTTTGCTCGAGCTGGCGCTGAAGGGGCGGCAGGCTCGATTCGGCCTGTGCGAGCGCGGCCTCCTGGGCGGCAACATCGAGCCGGCCGGCATAGCCCGTCTCGAACTGCTTCTTTAGGCGTGACAGGGCATCTGCTTCGGCAGCGATGATGCTTTGGGTCGCCTGCACTTGGGCCTTAAGCATCGCGCGCTGCATCGCTGCAGCGACCACGTTATTGGCCAGCGTCACGCGCGCGGCACGCAACTGGTCGCGCTCTTGCTCCTCCTGGGCGACCAGGCTCTCGACCTGACGCCGGTTCAGTCCGAACACATCGGGCGCGTAGCTGATGCTCAACTGGGCCGTGTAGAGGCTGTAGACCGGCACATTCGAGGCCAGGGTCGGTGCGATCGTTCCGACGGCATTACGCTGTCGGCTCGGCGAATACTGGGCCTGGACCGTCGGATAAAAGAAGCCGCGCTGCGCAACGACGTTCTCCTGCGCGATCTTCAAGGCCGCCTCGGCCGAGGCGATCGTCGGATTGGCGACCAGCGCCTGTTCAACCAACTCGTCGAGCCGTTGCGATCCGAATACCGTCCACCAGCGCGCCGGCACGTCCAAGGCGGAATCAAAGATCTGGGGCGCAGCGCCCCCTGCCGGGGCCTGAGCGGGCAGCGGCTCGCGTGTGTAGTGCTGCACCTCAGGGGGCGCCGGAGGCTTGAAGTCGGGCCCGACGGCGCAACCGGCGAGACTCGCCAGGAGAACGAGCCCCCACCGATTGCCCCGGCAACGCCGACTCTTGGGTGCACCGTGCGGCCGTTGCTCGTCTGCGTTTCTGCAGGGCCTAATCATCGCTGCTCACCACAGGCTTGTCTGGCGGGGCCTTCTGCTTGCCCAGGAAGATGATCTGTAACGCGGGTGCCACGACCAGAAGCATGATCGGGCCAAGCAGCATGCCACCGACGACGACGGTCGCGAGCGGCCTTTGGACCTGACTGCCGATGCCGGTGGACAGCGCGGCCGGAAGAAGTCCGATGCAAGCAGACAGCGCCGTCATGAGCATCGGGCGCATGCGCTGCTCTCCCGCATGGAACATCGCGTCAAGCGGCTCTCGTCCGCCCAGTACGAGTTCGTTGAAATAGGTGATGATCAGAATCCCATTCATCACCGAGACACCGAACAGAGAGACGAAACCGATGCCCGCCGAGACGCTCAGCGACAAGCCGGAAACGTAAAGGGCGATGATGCCACCTGCGATCGAGAACGGAATCGCAGCCAGAGTCAGCAGACTGTCCTTGAGCGAGTTGAACAGCGTATAGAGCAGGACCATGATCAGAAACAGCGTCACGGGCAGGATGATTTTCATACGATCCTTGGCTTGCTGCAGTTCTTCGAACTCGCCGGCCCACTCGAGCCGATATCCTTCGGGCAAGGGAACGGTCTTGGCTACGCGCGCCTGTGCGTCAGCGACGGTGCTACCCAGATCGCGACCTCGGACGCTGAATTTCACCGGAATAAAGCGCTGATTGCGTTCATGATAGATGTAGGAGGCGCCCGTATCGAGGGAAATCGTCGCCACCGCTGACAAAGGTACCGAAGCGACGGTCCCACTGGGAGTCGTATAGCCGACTTTGAGATTGCGGATCGCATCCAGGCTCGCCCGGAACTGCGGCGCAAGCCTCACCGTCAGTGCAAATTGACGGTCTCCTTCGAGTACCGTTGTGGCCTGAGTGCCGCCCAGGGCGGCCTGGACGACAGTGTTGACATCGCCCGAGTTCAGCCCATAGCGAGCGGCTCTGGCGCGATCGACATTGATGTTCAGGTTCGGTTGCCCAAGGACCCTGAAGATGCCCAGGTCCTCGACACCCTTCACCGAACCCATTTCATGCATGATCTCCTCGCCCAGGCGCTCGAGGGTCGGCAAATCCGGGCCGATCACCTTCACGGAGTTGGCTCCCTTGATCCCGGAGAGTCCCTCTTCGATGTTGTCCTGGATGTACTGGGAGAAATTGAATTCGACCCCGGCGAACTCGTTCTTGAGTTGCTTCTGGAGGTCCTCGATGAGCTTGTCCTTGGTCACCCCGGCCGGCCAGTCTTCCTGCGGCTTTAAGGGACAGAAGAATTCCGCATTGTAAAAGCCCGATGCGTCGCTGCCATCGTCGGGACGACCGTGCTGGGAGACGACCGTGATCAACTCAGGACGGCTTTTCAAGATCTGCCGCATTCGGGCCACCGGATCGATCCCCGACTCCAGGGAAATCGTAGGCGGCATGGTGGCCCGGATCCAGAGATTACCCTCTTCGAGCGCGGGAAGGAACTCGGTTCCAATGCGGGTCAAAAGGAACAGCGCAATGCCCAGGAATATCAGCCCCAAGGTGACCGTCAAGCCGCGCCTTTCTAGCGCCCGGCGCAAGATCGGCGTATAAGCCTTGCGCAGCAGCCGAACCAGGAAGGTCTCGGTCTCCTTCACATGCTTGGGAAGGAGCAACGAGGCGAGCACCGGTGTGACCGTGAACGTGGAGATGAGCGCGCCGAACAGCGCATAGGCATAGGTGCGCGCCATGGGTCCAAAGATCTGGCCCTCCACGCCTTGCATCGTGAACAGCGGGATGAATGCGGCCACCGTGATCGTGGACGAGAAGAGGACCGCGCGATCCACTTGAAGCGCACTCACGAAGATCACGCGCAAGCGACCGGTCCAGCCCTGCCCGGTATTCGAGATATAGCGGTAGTCCCCACCGGCAAGCCCATCGATGAGTACGCGGCGCTCCTCGCTCGGTCGTTGAAAATTGCGGAAGATGTTCTCGACCAGGATGACAGACGAATCGACGATGATGCCGAAATCCACGGCGCCCAAGGAGAGCAGATTGGCCGAATCGCCTCGGATCACGAGGATGATGATGCTAAAGAAGAGCGCGAACGGAATGTTCGCGCTGACGATGACGGCCGTACGGAGTTCACCCAGGAAGATCCACTGGATCAGGAAGACCAGGACACAGCCAAAGATCAGGTTATGGAGCACCGTGGCCGTGGTGACGGCGACCAGGGTCGAACGGTCGTAATACGGGACGACCTTGACGCCGGGGGGCAAGGTGCCGTCGTGGTTGATCTTCTCAACCTCTTCCTTCACACGGGCCACGACCTGATTGGTCTGCAATGTCCGGTTCATCACCAGAATGCCCGTGACGACATCATCCTGGTCATCCCTGCCCGCTTTACCAAGCCGCGGGACATAACCGATATCGACCTTGGCGACATCGCGAACCAGGACCGGCAGGCCCCTGCTTTCACCGAGCACGACGTTCTCGATGTCCGAGACATTTTCGATCAAACCCACGCCGCGGATATTGACGGACTGCTGCCCCAGATTAATCGTGCGACCCCCGACATTCACGTTTGCGTTGCCCAGGGCAGCAAGCAGCTGCGGAACCGTGACTCCGAACGCCTCGAGTCTGCGGGGGTCGGCCGCAACCTGGTATTCCTTCGTGGTCCCCCCCCAGGCGACGACCTGAAGGATGCCTGGCACGGTGAGAAAGCGGCGCTGCAGCACCCAATCCTGCAGTGTGCGCAGATTGGTCAATCCATAGTGGGGAGGCCCGACAAGCTGGTAGCGGTAGATCTCACCAACCAGGCTCGAAGCCTGAATCTGGGGGACCACGTTATTGGGCAGCGTGACGTTCTGCTGCAGGCTTAAAGCGGCCTGGGTATAGGCAAAGTAGTAGTCCACCCCGTACTTGAAGGTCACGCGCACGAACGACAGTCCGTAGAAGGACGTGGATCGGATGCTCTCGACACCTGGCGTTGCGGCGAGACCGACCTCCATCGGCACCGTGTAGTAGCGCTCCATCTCTTCGGCCGAGAGGCCCGCCGTCTGCGCCGTGATCTCCAAGATCAC
>CAJCID010000285.1 GCA_903970305.1 Rhodospirillales bacterium
TGGCGGCCAAACTTCCCGCTCAAAAAGCCACCGGCAAGCGGGCTCCAGACCAGGAGACCTACACCCTCGCTCTGTAGGAGCGGGACCAGTTCACGCTCAAGATCTCGTCCAGCGACCGTGTAGTAAGCCTGCAAGGATTCAATCCGCGCAAGCCCCAGCCTTTCGGAGATGCCAAGTGCCTTCATGATCTGCCACGCCGCCCAGTTCGAGACGCCGATATAACGGACATGACCGTGCGCGACGAGATCGTTCAGGGCGCGTAAGGTCTCTTCTATCGGCGTGGCCGGATCGAAGCCATGGATCTGGTAGAGATCGATGTGATCAAGCTGAAGTCGTTTCAGGCTTGCCTTCACCCCCTCCATGATGTGAATCCGCGAGGCCCCGCGCGAGTTCACCGACTTGGTGCTGGTCTCGCCGAATACCTTCGTTGCAACGATGACATTCTCGCGGGGCACCTTGAGGTTCCTGAGCGCCTGCCCGGTAATGATCTCAGACAGGCCTTCGGAGTACACGTCTGCGGTGTCCAGGAAGTTGATGCCTGCATCGAGTGAGCGGCCGATCAACGCATCGGCTTCGGCCTGCTGCAGGGCGCCGATCTGCCCCCAGATCCCGCCCTCCCCTCCAAAAGTCATCGTGCCCAGGCATAGTTCCGAGACGAACAGACCGGTATTCCCAAATTTACTGTAGCGCATTGACGTCGACTCCTTATGTGATGATCATCCTCGCCCTTTACACCTTTAGGGTTTGCGCTGGGCCACTGCTGTGTTCCTCGGCCCAGAGACACAGTGAGGAAGGCGGGAAGATTGGAAGGCCGAGTATGGACCGAAGCCGCCGGCCCGACGTATCCCAATCCTGTCCAATTTCTGCACAATTCTGCAAAAGATTGGGCCGGCCGGGTCGCTCTATCATGGGGTCGGTGTAAGCTTTTGCTAGCCTATTTCTCCCACCTCTCCGAGCGTCTTCGTCATGAACGTCAGTGGCATCAAGAGGCCTGCCCGGCCCACTGCAGCCGGTTCGGGTCAGATTGCGCAAGTTTCAGAACACGCCCGGCGGGAACTTGTGGAACTGCTCGAGGCGCAGGCCGGAAGCCTGGAAGGTTCGATCGAGACCCCGATTGTCGGGCTGAGCATCCATCGCATCATGCGGGTCAGTGGTCCCCATCACCATCTCCAGACGGCCGCCCTTGCGCTGATCGCCCAGGGCTCAAAGCGTCTCTTGATCGGCGATGAAGTCTACACCTACGACCCCTTGCATTACATGGTCTCCTCAGTCGATTTGCCGGTCGTCGCGCAGATTCGAACCGCCAGTCCTACAGCTCCGTATCTGGGACTGCGCCTCCGACTGGACCTGGAGGCCCTTGGCAGTCTGATTCGCGATGAGCATCTTCCGCCCATGCCCCGCTCGGATCCGGCGCGCGGGCTCGTCGTCAACCCGTTGTGCCCGGAATTGCTCGACGCAGTTCTACGCCTGCTTCGCCTGCTTTCGACTCCTCGGGACATCCCCATCTTGGCCCCGCTGATCCAGCGCGAGATCCTCTATCGGCTTCTGATGGACGGGCAGGGTGTGCGCATGCGGCAGATCGCCCTGCTTGACAGCCACACGCAGCGCGTTGCAAAGGCGATCAGCTTGCTGCGCCAGCATTTCGCGGAGCCTTTGCGCATTGAGGCCATCGCTCGAGAAGTCCATATGAGCGTGTCCTCGCTGCATCACCACTTCAAATCCGTGACGGCCATGAGTCCGCTGCAATACCAAAAGCAACTGCGGCTCCAGGAAGCCCGACGTCTCATGTTCATGGCCGATCTGGACATCGCCATCACGGCGCATCGGGTCGGCTATGAGAGCCCATCGCAGTTCAGCAGGGAGTATGGCCGTCTCTATGGTATTTCGCCTCGCCAGGACAAACGGCGCTTTCTCGATCGCTTGATGACCCCGTGAGTAGGCCGCGATGATGCACTCAGGCGAAACCGCGAAAGGCTCTGGAGAGGGGGCGGCTTGACTCAAGTCTTGCAGATTCGCAAGGCATGTGGATCAGCCGGTGAGCCGGGGCAATTCTTCGAGCACCAGAAGGTTCATCTCGAGCAGCGATTCGGCTTGCAAGAGGGCCCCAACACCTGCCTCGGGTACCGGCCTTGAAAACAGAAATCCCTGTCCTTCGTCGCAATGCAGTCGGCGCAACCATTCGAGCTGAAACTCGGTCTCTACGCCTTCGGCAACCAAGGACTTCCCGAGCGCCTTACCGAGCGTGATGATCGACCGGACAATCTCCTCGCCACTGCCTTCCTCATTGATTCGAGAAATGAACGACCGGTCGATCTTCAGGGTGTTGATGGGGAGGCTGTGCAGATAGCTCAATGAGGAGTAACCAGTGCCAAAGTCGTCGATCGACAACCGCACCCCGAATTGGCCCAGAGCATTCATGGTGGGCAACACGCCTGCGATGTCCATCAGGATGCTCTCGGTGACTTCGAGATCCAACTGAGTCGGATGAAGACCATGGACCTCGAGGATGGACTTGACCCGGTGCGCGAACCGGCGATCGCTCAGCTGAGCGCCGGAGACGTTCACGTTCATGGTCAGCCGGCGGCGAGGCAGATTTCTCCGCTCCCATTCGACCAGCTGTCGGCACGCTTCGTCAAGTACCCACTCGCCTATCGTGGCGATGAGTCCTGTCTCTTCGGCCAGCGGAATGAACACCTCCGGATCAACGATACCCCGTTCCGGGTGACCCCAGCGGACCAGGGCTTCAAAACCCGTCAGACTCCCATTGGACAGAGAATACTTAGGCTGGTAATACACCATGAGCTGGCTGTGCAGGAGCGCCCGGCGGAGTTCCCCTTCCAGCTTGAGCTGCTGCGAGATCTTGGTGTGAAGGGTCGCATCGAAGAGGGCATATTGGGCCTTGCCGAGCGACTTGGCCTTGTACATGGCGATATCGGCATCCCGAAGAACCTCCTCGGGATTGCGATTGCCGTCACTGCCGAACGTGATGCCAATGCTCACGGTAGCGGAGACCTCGGTATCGAGCAAGCGCACGGGCAGTTTCAGAGCCTGCAGGATCTGCTCAGCGAGTTCCTCCACCGAACGTTGGGTCCTGACGTTTTCGAGAAGAATTCCGAATTCGTCTCCTCCAAGTCGCGCGACGACACCGGCTCTGCCGACGATGGTCCGCAAGCGCTCCGCGATCGCCCTTAAGAATGCGTCGCCAGCCGAGTGGCCCAAGCTGTCATTGATCATCTTGAAACGGTCAAAATCGAGGAACAGGACCGTAAACATCGCCTTCTTCTGAATGGCGACGGACTCAATCGCCTGTCGGAGCTGCTCGTTGAATTGCACCCGGTTCGGCAGAGCGGTGAGATCGTCGTGGTAAGCGACATACTGCAACCTGCGCTCGGCATTTCTGCGTGCGGTGACGTCCTGGATCTGAAAGATCAGGCAATACGTGCCATCCTTCGTATCGTCAAAGACCGCCATGTTGGTCGAGCACCACACCGCATGCCCGAGCTTGTGAGAGAAGTGGAGCTCGGTGTGGATCGTGCCGAGGTCACCATCGAGAAGTCGTTGCAGGTCTTCTTCGATCTCGTGTGCCGATTCCGCCACGAGCAGGCGTCGGAAATCCATACCGTGTAGTTCATCAGGCTCATAGCCCAGCATCGCCACGAGTGCCGCGTTGGCCTGGAGAGTCATCCCTTCTGACGACACCAAGGCCATGCCGATCGCGGCATGCGAAAAGGCGCTATGAAAGCGTGCCTCGCTCGCCTGCATCTGCCGGAGATGCTCGGCCGTCAGGGCGGCCTCCCGGTGGGTCGCCGACCGTTCGAAGTAGAAGTGCAGTGTGGTCAGCAGTGATGCAATCACTGGCACGCAGACCAGGAGCACGGTTGGTCCCGAGGTTGTGGAGGCCAGAAAGAGAACGCCGGCAATCGACGCTGCAGCCGAGTAACCCAAGCCCAGCCACATCCAGGTGATCGCCCAGGACCGCATCCCGATGAACTCACCCCGCTTCAAAGCGATCAGGCAGGCGGGAAGAAAGGAGCTGAGAGCCGCATAGCAGAGCGCAAAGAACACGAGACCGAAAAGCATCGGTCCTGCGGAAAGATCCGGATTGGCACCAAGAGTCCGCACGCCCGCATAGAACAGGCTGCCGCATGCCATCATGGCCAATGAGGCCATCGCGGGGCTGGCAATGCGGCTGGTGCGCCTCTTGGAGGTTCGCCACGAGGCGATCGCGACCTCGGTCGCGGCTCCGATGACGGCGGCAGGAAGTCCGTAAGTCAGTAGCAGCAGGAAGATGAAGATCTCCGCCGCGGCCAGCGAGGTCTTGGTGCCGGGAATCTGGACCGGAAACGCGCCCACGGCGCCAATCAGGATCAAGGCAGCAATCAAGTGCGGGTCAGCGATCTGGGCGGAGTTAACGACCAGTGCCACGGCATATCCAAGGCACGCGAAGCCTACGCACGTCGTACCCCACCAGTACCATTTGGCTGGTCTGTTGTAGTCGTCCATAGGAAGGAACTTCATCGTTTCTCCCTGCCAAGCTGCCTAGACCCGCCCGGACCGCGGTTCTTCCTGGCGCCTGAAATACATTAGGGTTCGCCGAGAATTCCGGGAGCGGTGCCCGCAGCCGGAGTGGTTCCCGCCTCGCTCAGCGCAAGGCCCTCACTCAGAGCAACCCCCTCGGAAAGCGCGATGCCTTCCGAGAGCGCGACTCCCTCGGAGAGCGCGATCCCCTGCCCCATCGTGATTCCGGCCCCCAGGGCAACCCCCTGACTCGCCTCGATGCCATTGCCCAGGGAGCTCCCCGCGCCGCTCGACAGCAGATTGGACAGAGCGGCCGGTTGAGCGAATACCCCTGTCTTAGCGGACAGGCTGCTGTTCGTGCCAGCCAGTGGCGTGACATTCAGGACACCGCCTGTGACGAGGACCTGACTCCCGGCCGGTCCGGACACGATCGACGTTACGGTACCGGCAGACGAGTAGGTGATCGTGCTGCGAGTCACCGCACCATCGACCCAAAGCACGCGCGGATCATAGAGTGGCTGGTACGACTGGAGGAGTGCAGCCCCGCCAAGAACATAGTTACCGCCGGCAAAGATCATGCCGCTCCAGGGCGCGGCCCCCGCAACGCTGGAGGGTAGAGGAAGTGCCCCGCTCGCAAGAAGCGACTCCCCGGGAGTCATGGTTCCCGCAGCGATTCCCGTCGCGATGTCAGTCCGCAGGGCAGCCGCGACGTTGACCGCAGCCGCTGTGTTCAAAAGACCAGTCCCCTGGTCCACGAGACTCGCCCCGGGAATGGGCTGCGCCGTAAATTGCAGAATCGCCTTGACCAAAGGCGGTGTCAGCCCAGGATTGACCTGCAGCATCAAGGCGGCCGTTCCCGATACCGCAGGCGCGGCGATGGAGGTGCCGCTGAGGTTCATCAATTTGCCCGATGGGACCAAGAGACTGTTGGAGGAGGAAGCCACCTGCAGCTGAGGATAAGCGGAGGCCAGAGCGCTTTGCTGGCTGCCGATGTTGTTGGTCGACTCGGCCCCAAGAATGCTGTTTCCCGGGGCAACCAAGTCAGGCTTTAAGAGATTGTCGTACACCGTAACGCCCTGGGAATTGACCAGCGCGCCCCGAGTCGGTCCTCGGGAGCTGAAGTAGTTCACCGTCGCGCTTGCGCGCGAGGTGCTTCCGTGAAGATTGGCCGAGCCAACTGTGATGACCGAGGGCTCGTCTCCAGGCGAGGAAATCGTCCCGTAGGTCACTCCTTTCGCAGTGGAGCCCCCGAAGTTTCCGGCAGCGACCACTACGGTGATCCCAGCGGCCTCGGCGGCGCGTACTGCCTGGCAGAGTGGATCATTCACATAGGATTCCGTCGAATCGGAGGCCAAGCTGACGTTGAGTACCTTGATACCCAGGTCCTTCTGATGAAAGATCACCCAGTCGATGCCCGCGAGAACGTCGCTCACCTCGCCGTAGC
>CAJCID010000286.1 GCA_903970305.1 Rhodospirillales bacterium
CGAAGTGGGCCTTCGCGAGCCACACCCGAACGCACGGCCGACGCGAGAAGCTCTTCAAAGGGCGCTATAGGGGTAAGGTCACCGAACAGTACCGAGCGTCGCTCGACAATGGTCTGCCTGATCTGCTGACGAAAGCGATCATCCTCGACAAGACGCACCGCCAGATCGACATAGGCGCTCTTCCCCTGTGCAATCAGTTCGATAAGTCCGACGCGCCTGAGAATCCCGCTGGCTAGGCGCCCGCGCAGATACCTCCCCTCACGCGTGACGACGGGTAAACCGCACTCCATCGCCTGGATCGCACTGTTGTAACCGGAAAATCCGATCGTATCGAGAAATACATCGGCTCGCTTGAGCAGCCCGTGATACTGGTTGAACGTCTGCCAGGGCAGGAACCGGCAAAAGTCCTCGAAATCCAGATGCGCTGCGGCGAAGGCCCGATGAAGGCGACCCCGAAACTGATCCGCGAGTGCCGAGGCGACGGGGCGAAAGAAGAGGAACTGGCACTGCGGTGCCCGCTGGGCTATCTCGACGAAGACGTGATCGTGCTCTGGCTGATATTTGAAGGGTGTTCCCGGGCAGATGAGCATCGGGCGCTCTGGATCGAGCCCCAGTTCGATGTAGTCCGGCTCGACCGAGGATACGGACAACTGCTCGTATGGATTACCGAGATTGGGGAGCCTGACCAAGGTCTCGGAGTAGTTGGCTTGCGCATTCTCGGGTTCGAAGCATTCAGCTGAAAGATAGTAGTCGATCGTCGGCAACCCCGAGGTATCCGGATGGCCCCATGCGTTCATCTGAACGGGGGCAAGCCGCAGACTCGCCAATTGCGTGGTGACTTCGTCCAGACCCACGGCCGGATAGATCAGAATCGCCGGATTCTGCTTGAGGATCGACTCGACCCACTGATGAAGGGACTTTGGACCGGCCACGAAGGTATCGCTGCGGGCCCGGGCAAAGGCCGTCACGGCGTCGGCGCTACCGGCTAGAGAAAACACGACCAACTCGAACCGTTCCAGATCTAGATGCTCGATCCAGCCCTTGATGAGCGCCATCCAGACCGAGTGCATCCGAATGTTGGCTGAGACGATACCGACTCGGATACGTGGACCCGGGGGCAGTGGGTCGACTCGAAACTGCTGCTTGTCGAACCAGCGCTGCATGGCCCGCGAGCAGACCTGCCCGTATTGCTTCAAGAGCGGCAGATTGTTTTCTTCCTGATAGGTCAGGAAAAAGGGTTGCAGGCCCCCGACAAACTTCTGCCCATCTGCATTGCTGTCCTCGAACCAAGCGCTAAACTCCTTCAGAGCACTGGCGAAGTCGGACCGGTTCAGGTTGCTTGCGCCAGTCTCGCCGGAGAAGGCCGGGGCGCAGATCATGACGCGCGCCCAGCGCGCTCCGACGTGATCGGAATCGAGCACGATCGCCTTCTCATAGCTTGAGAGCGCCTCCTCGAGCATCGCACGCTGCTGAAAGACCTTGCCGAGACCATAGTGGAATTCGGCAATCTCTGGAGCCCGTTCGATAGCCTCCTCGCACATCTTTTGGGCCAAGAGCAGGCGATCCTCGGCCACATGATCGGTCATCGAGTAAGCCCCCGCCAGGCAGTAATACGAGGCCGCCAGATCGGGGGAGAGTTCGATCGCGCGCCGGAACAGCGGGATCGCTTCTTCGAAGCGCGCCATTTGGAATAGAACCACTCCCGCCTGATGATGCGGTCCCGCGTGATTGGGATTCCATTCGATTTCGACCCGGTAGGAGGCAAGCGCCTCTTCGAGACGACCGGACTCGAGCAGCAGTCCCGAGAGCGACAGCCGCGCACCCAGTAAGGCCGCGTTGAGCTCGAGCGCCTTCTGGCAGCTGGCAATCGCGGCCTCCCGGTCTCCCGCCTGCTTGAAGAGGTTGCTGCGGTAAAAGTGCAGCTCCGCAGAACCTGGACAGGCCAAGAGCCCCCGCTCACACCACTGTGTCGCCTGCGCAATCTGACCCTGACCAAAGAGCAGAACGATGAGGTCCCGGTAGGCCAGATCGAACTCCTCCCGGAGATCGAGGGCCTGCTCCAGATGCCCAATAGCAGCGGCGTTTTCACCTGCACTCTGTAGGACACCGGCCAAAAGGTAGTGGCCGTCGGCGTCGTCTGGCGCGACCTCTGACGCGCGCTCAAGCACCGTGCGCGCCTCCTCCAATCGATTCATCTGCTGCAGAACGAATCCGAGGTTTACGAGCGCACTGCCCAAGCCCGGATCTTCCTCCAGTGCCAGGCGATAGTTGGCTTCGGCCGCCTCCAGCCGCCCCCCCTTGAGATGCTCGTCACCTTGCGCCTTCGCGGCTTGGGCCGATGACTGGCCCTCGCTACCCGGACCCTGCACCTTCTTTTTCTTCCAGTTGAACATACTCTGTCCTCAACCCTGCCCGGCGCCCATGGCAATCCCTGTCATTCCCCTGCGGCCCGCTCTACCGGAGGCTTAAGCTCGATCGGACACGAGCGCCGCATGCGAATTCAAGCCGCGCCAGTGTAAGCGATATTAAATGGGGCTCGAGAGGCTGGCCCGGGCCCGGAGGCCGGTTCGCAGCCAGGTCCGAGCTTGCGCACTCGAGACGCTCCCCAGTCCCAGCGGTTGAACCGAGCGCAGGCCCACGCGTGCCCCCTAAACAACAATTGGGCATCGCAAGCCTCCGCGGCGTTCCAGAATCGATGAAATAACACATTCATTTTCAATGACTTATAATTGAGAGCGGCGCGAGGAGTGGCGCGTCACCCAAGATGCGTGAAATTGGCAGTTTCCATCTGTCTCTAGTATTCTGGCTTCCGTAACCGTTACGGAGGAATCCGGCGAGGAATTTGTGCGCATGCGTTTTGTTTTCCATCGAGTGGTGTGGGCCGCCCTAATGGCTTTTTTGTCCTGTACGGCGCTTGCCGTACCGCGCGTTTTCCCCGGCAACAGCACCCAAGTCGCCTTGCAAGCGGTCAACGATCCCTATCTGACGGTCGATGGAGAGATTGTTCAGATGTCGCAAGGCGTGCTGATCTTCGGACCTACCAACTCGACGATCGTACGCGGGGCACTGCAGCCCGGCTGGATCAGGCTGCAGTTTGATCCCCAGTGCATGGTGCGCCGGATCTGGGTACTCAACGATGAAGAAGTGACCTCGGTACCGATCTGGACCTCACTGTTTAGCTCAGGTTTCGTCCCGCCGACCTGCACCGGTCAGTAGGAGGGCCTGCAGCACATGCACCAGAAACTCTATATCAAGACCTTCGGCTGTCAAATGAACGAGTACGACTCGGACAAGATGGCTGACATCCTGCTGGACGCGAGCGGCATGGTGACGACCGAGGCCATCGAAGAGGCGGACGTGGTCTTGCTCAACACGTGCTCGGTGCGCGAAAAGGCCCAGGAGAAGGTGTTCTCGGACCTAGGACGCATCCGTGAACTCAAGGAGCTGAACCCTGGCCTCGTGATCGGCGTGGGCGGTTGCGTTGCCAGCCAGGAAGGTGCAGCGATCATCCGGCGCGCACCCTATGTCGACTTGGTATTTGGGCCGCAGACCCTGCACCGGCTGCCGGCTCTCATCGAGGCACGCCGCCGCACCGGCCGGCCACAGGTCGATGTGAGCTTTCCCGAAATCGAAAAATTCGACCATCTTCCCGCACCGAGAATCCAAGGGGCAAGCGCGTTCGTCTCAATCATGGAGGGTTGCTCCAAGTATTGCAGTTTCTGCGTGGTCCCCTATACCCGCGGAGAGGAAGTTTCGCGACGCTTCGAGGATGTGCTGACAGAAGTCGCCGGTCTTGCACATCAGGGTGTCAAGGAAGTGACCCTACTGGGCCAGAACGTCAACGCGTTCCAGGGTCTGATGGACGATGGAACGTGCGCCGATTTTCCGATCCTTTTGGAATATGTGGCCGAGGTACCCGGGATTGAGCGGATCCGCTTCACGACCTCGCACCCAAAGGAGTTCACCGAGCGTTTGATCGAGGCTTACCGAGAGATTCCCAAACTGGTATCGCACCTGCATCTGCCCGTCCAGTCAGGTTCTGACCGGATCCTTGCAGCCATGAAGCGCGGTTATACGAGTCTCGAGTACAAATCGATCATCCGGCGTTTGCGCAAGGTTCGGCCGGATCTGTCGATCTCGACGGATCTGATCGTCGGTTTCCCCGGTGAGACCGATGCCGATTTCGAGGCCACCCTACGCCTTGTGGAAGAAGTCGGATTCGATTCCTCATTCTGTTTTATCTACAGTCCTCGCCCGGGTACGCCCGCAGCAGCATTGCTTGACGATACACCCGCGGCGACCAAGCTCGCGCGCCTGCAGCAGGTGCAAGGTCAGATCGACGCTCACGCCCGTGCATTGAGCGATGCCATGGTGGGAAGTCGCCAGACGATTCTGGTCGAGGGTCCGAGTCGACGCGACCCGCTCGACCTTCAGGGTCGCACCGAGAACAACAGGGTCGTCAATTTCTCGGCCGGCCCGAGGCCGGAACGGCTCGTCGGCCAGCTGATCGAGATCAAGATTGCCCAAGCCTACCCCCACTCGCTAAGAGGTGAACTCGATCAGGAGCCTGCCCTTGCCCACGCGCTCGAGCGCTGATCGAAGCGGCCCTGTACCACGGACTGCGTCTGCGTTGAAAACCAAAGCCCTCGAATTCCTGGCCGACCCGAATCACCACAGGTTGGCCAACCTGTGCGGCCCCCTCGACGAGAACCTGCGACAGATCGAGTCGGCTCTCGATGTCACCCTGACGCGGCGCGGCTCGAAGATCCTGGTACGTGGTCCCAATGCGGTGCGCGGTGTCGATGCCCTAGAGAAGATCTCCGCCCGCGCCGACTCCGCCTTGTCGATCGACGATGTGCAACTGGCTCTGGTTGAGATCGCGAGAAACGATGGGGGTCCTGCAGCACCCGCCCCTCCCGCTGACCCAGACGCACCGATCCTGCGCACCCGACGGGCTGATCTGCAGGGACGCACTCCGAATCAGCGGGCCTATCTGAAGAACATCCTGTCCCACGACATCACCTTTGGCGTCGGCCCTGCGGGTACCGGCAAGACCTATCTGGCCGTCGCCTGCGCCGTCGACTCCCTCGAACGCGACGCGGTGAAACGCATCGTGCTGACCCGGCCGGCGGTCGAGGCCGGCGAGCGTCTGGGCTTTCTGCCCGGTGATCTCGCGCAGAAGGTCGATCCGTATCTGAGGCCGCTCTACGACGCGCTCTACGATCTCTTGGGGTTTGACAGGACCGCGAAGCTCTTCGAGAAGCAGGCCATCGAGATCGCCCCTCTGGCCTATATGCGCGGGCGCACCCTCAACCATGCCTTCATCATCCTCGACGAGGCCCAAAACACCACGCCGGAACAGATGAAGATGTTCCTCACGCGCATCGGCTTTGGCAGCAAGGCCGTCGTCACCGGGGACGTGACCCAAGTCGACCTGCCGCGGGGCCACAAGAGCGGCTTGGTCGAGGCACATCTGGTCTTGCGCCATGTTCGGGGCATCGCCTCCACCCAGTTCACGAGTGCCGACGTGGTCCGCCATCCACTTGTCGCGCGGATCGTCGACGCCTACGAAGCACACTACGGGAACGCGCCGAGGCAGGAATGAGCACGGCCGGGCTGCTCCATCTGAGCGTCCAAGTGGCCAGTCGCAGACCCACGTTCGATCGGGCCCAGATCCGTCGCTGGGTGCGCTCGGCCCTGGAGGTGGCCAAGGAAGCCCGCAGCACGCAGCTCGTGGTCCGGTTTTGCGACACAGCAGAGGCACGCAAGCTGAATCGGCAATTTCGCAGTCGCGACTACGCAACCAACGTCTTGACCTTTGCAGAGCAGGATTCCGATCTGGTCAGCGCGGACATCGTCCTCTGCGTACCGGTCCTGGAGCGCGAAGCCCGCGCGCAGGACAAATCCGTGAAGAGCCACACCGCTCATCTGGTCATCCATGGCACCCTGCACGCGCTGGGCTACGATCACGAGAGACCCGGCATGGCTCGCCAGATGGAAGCGCTCGAGGTAGAGGCGCTCGCACGCTTCTCCATCTCCGATCCCTACCGGGAGACGGCTTGATGGCGGCCCGTTTATGCGCCACACTGTCATCCCACAGTCATGATGCGCACGGGCGATTTCGTGTATTCTGAAACACCAAAGCCCCGGCGCCCGATGCATGCCTGACCCCCTGCCTAGTCCCGAGCGAAAAGACCACCCGTCTCTGCTCGAGCGGATCTCGTCGCTACTGATGCGCGAGCCTGAGGATCGTGTCCAGCTGCTTGAGATGCTGCACCAGGCACACGAACGGGATCTCCTGGACGCCGACGCGCTGTCCATGATCGAAGGCGTCATGCAGGTTTCCGAACTCTCGGCTCGGGACATCATGGTGCCGCGCTCGCAGATGGATGTCATCGACATCGAGCAATCGCCCGAGCAATTCATCCCTTTTGTCATCGAGACGGCGCATTCCCGGTTTCCCGTCATCGAGGAAGACCGCGATCATGTCCTAGGCATCCTCCTTGCCAAGGATCTGTTACGCCACTATCACGATCAGGACTTCGACGTTCGCGATATGCTAAGACCGGCCGTATTCATTCCTGAGTCGAAGCGACTGAACGTCCTGTTGCGCGATTTCAGGGCCAATCGTAACCACATCGCCATCGTCATCGACGAGTACGGCGGCGTCGCGGGCTTGGTCACCATTGAGGATGTCTTGGAGCAGATCGTCGGCGACATCGAGGACGAGCATGACTCCGAGGATGAGGAAGACAACATCATGCCGGATCGCGAGGGCCGCTACCGTGTGCGTGCTCTGACCGAGCTTGAACAGTTCAATGAGGTCTTTGGCACGCACTACGAGGATCCCGACGTCGATACGATCGGTGGCTTCGTCACCGATCATCTCGGTCGGGTTCCTCGGCGAGGTGAAGCCATCGCCGTCGGCCCGATGCGCTTTGAAGTCCTGCGCGCCGACGCGCGGCAGGTCCATCTTCTCATGGTCGAGCCGCTCCATCTTGCGGCGGGTCGCGAGGAAGAGTCGCGCGCTTGATCGTCCTGCGGGTTTCCGACCGCTTCCCCTTGCGGCCGCTGCTTGCCCTGGCGCTAGGCA
>CAJCID010000287.1 GCA_903970305.1 Rhodospirillales bacterium
AGCGCAGTCATCAGCTTCGTGATGGAGGCGATCGGCAGGGCAACGTCGGAATTGCGCGAGAACAGTACGTCCGAAGTCTTGTCATCCATGACGAGGGCGACGCTCGAGCGCAATTCGAGCGCGCCAGGTTCTTCCTGACGAACATTCTCGAAGGTGCCGCTCTCGGTGCTGACGAGCGCTGCGCGGTGTGCCGCGACCGCAGCCTCGCGGGTCAAGACGAGATGGTGACGCACACCCGGAATGGGATGCGCGGTCTTCGAGGCAGGCAGACTCGTCGAGTCGGCGGCCATGGCGATCCCCGTCCCGAATCCCCCGAAAATGCACGCTAATGAAAGCGCCAAGGACACTTGTGTTCCGGCCCGGCAAAAACGTCCCATCAGCGTCCCTCCCTCGGTTGACAGGGCGTAGTGTACCAAAACGGAAAAAATGTTCAAGAATAATGACATATGAGTGAACGTTAACGCAAATTCTGGATAAGTGACTGCTCGTTTTCTTGTGCCATCGGTCACCAATCCCTGTCTCCCACTGTTTTCTCACTGTAACGGGCTTTGGGCCGCCCAGCTCCCATTTGGCGCTGTTCGTGGCAAGACCGTGACAAGCAACACTACCCATGGACTCGGTGCGAAGCATGGCAGACGAGTCCACTCAGGCCGCCCGGCTCACCTCCCCGGCGATGGCCCGTCCCACATCAAGCGTCCCGGCGCGCCCACCCATATCCGGAGTGCGGGGGGCATGGGGGTCCCCCAGAACCTTCTCGATCGCCTTTAAGATCGCCTGCCCGGCTTCAGGTTGTCCGAAATGATCAAGCATGAGCGCGGCCGACCAGATCATGCCGATCGGATTGGCGATGCCACGGCCGGCGATGTCAGGAGCCGAGCCGTGGACTGGCTCGAACATCGACGGAAAGATCCGCTCCGGATTGATATTGGCCGAGGGCGCGATACCGATGGTGCCCGTGCACGCAGGGCCCAGATCAGACAGGATGTCGCCGAACAGATTCGATGCGACCACGACATCGAACCAGTCCGGATGGGCGACGAAGTGCGCCGTGAGGATGTCGATGTGAAACTTGTCGACCCGCACATCGGGATAGTGCGCGGCCATCGCCGCAACGCGCTCGTCCCAGTAGGGCATCGTAATCGAGATGCCGTTCGACTTGGTTGCCGAGGTCAGGTGTTTGGCGGGACGCTTGCGCGCCAACTCGAACGCAAACTTCAGGATCCGATCGACCCCATGGCGGGTGAAGATCGATTCCTGGAAAACGACCTCGCGCTCGGTACCCTCGAACATCCGCCCCCCGACGCTCGAGTACTCCCCCTCGGTGTTCTCGCGAATGACGAAGAAATCAATGTCACCGGGCAACCGGTGCGCCAAAGGTGAAGGCACTCCGGGCATGAGACGGCACGGTCGCAGGTTCACATACTGGTCGAACTCGCGGCGGAACTTGATCAAGGAGCCCCAAAGCGAGACATGATCCGGCACGGTCGCCGGCCAGCCGACCGCCCCGAAGTAGATCGCATCGCGCTTGACGAGCTGGTCGATCCAGTTCTCGGGCATCATCTGCCCATGCTTGGCATACCAGTCACAACTGGCCCAATCGATGTGCGTGAAGGCGAACTCAAGACTGAACTGGCGCGCCACCTCGTCCAAGATCCGCAGTCCCTCGACCATGACCTCCTTACCGATGCCATCGCCAGGGATGACCGCTATCTGATATGCACTCATGCTGATGGTTCTCCGGGAAGGGGTACTGGCCCATCGGGCCCGAGCGAGGCCGCTTGGGCTCTCATCTAATCCAGAAAGGTCGTGAACTCGGCGACCTTGGCGCGTTCGGTGACGAGCGTGTTCTCGATACGCGTCTGATCCGCATAGCCCAAGCTCATGCCGCACACGAGCATCTCATTTTCGGGCATCTCGAGGTGCGCGGCGATGATCCGGTGAAACGGCGTGAAAGCGGCCTGGGGACAGGTGTCCAGGCCCATGCCGCGGGCGGCGAGCATGACGTTTTGCAGGAACATCCCGTAGTCGAGCCAGGAGCCCATCTCCAGGACGCGGTCGATCGCGAAGATGAGACCGACCGGTGCATCGAAGAAGGCGTAATTGCGCCCGTGCTGTGCGTGCATGCCTGCCTTGTCCTCGCGCGTGAGTCCGAGAAGGCCATAGAGATCCCATCCGACCTTGCGACGGCGCTCGACATAGGGCGAGATCCACTTGCGCGGGTAATACTCGTACTCATGGGTTTGTTCGGCCAATTGCACCGGATCATTGTGCGCCGCCAGGATCTTTTCCGAGAGCAGGTTCTTACTTGAGCCAGAGAGTACGTAAACCCGCCAGGGCTGGGTATTGCTACCGGAGGGCGCACGTGCGGCCAGTTCCAGGATTGCGCTGATGGCCTCGCGCGAGACGGGTGTGGGCAGGAAAGCGCGAATCGAGCGTCGCGAGGCGATCGCGTCAGCGACACTAAGGGTGGAATGCTGCATCAGGGCTGGAGAGTTCATGGCAAGACCAACAAGGGAGTGAGGGCCGCACGCAGTGCGATGGGTAAAGGTGTGGGGCGGCGCGAGTCGCGTTCCACGTAGACATGCACAAAATGCCCTTGCGCCGAGGCATCGGCATCGTCTTCGCGAAACAGACCGATCTCGTAGCGCACGCTGGACGTCCCCAGGCGCCCCACGCGCAATCCCGCCGTGACGGTCTCGGGAAAGGCGATCGAGCGGAAATAGTTGCAATGGGTCTCGACGACAAGCCCGATGACCTCGCTGCCGGTGATGTCCAGTGCGCCGTGGGTGATGAGGTACTGATTGACGATGGTGTCGAACCAGCTGTAGTAGACGACGTTGTTGACGTGACCGTAAGGATCGTTGTCCATCCACCGCGTCGTGATGAGCTGCGCGTGGCGGTAGGCGTCGCGCTGTTCCGGATTGACGTTCATTCTCTCTGAGTTTTTCACGGGCGCACCGGATCCAGGGCAGCTCTGCGCTGCGGCGCCGGATGGACGACCAGCGCGACCGCGGCCACGGTGATCAGCATGCCACACAGGGCAAGCGGCCCGAAACTCTCTCCGAACAGGAGCCACGCCATGAGCGATGTGACGGGGGGCACGAGGTACATATAGCTCGTGACCTTCGTCGCCGCCCCATGGCGGATCATGACGAACAGCAACGAGATACCGATGCCTGAGAGCACCAGGACCGACCAGGTCAGTGCGGCGATGAATTCGGTCGACCAGATCACGGTATTTTCCTCGAACACCAGGGCCAGGGGTAAGGTGACCACGAGCGCTGCTGTGAACTGCACGACTTGACCGGTGCGCGCATCGAATGCCGGACAATAGCGCTTTTGGTACAGCAAGCCGATCGTCATCGAGGCCAATGCAAGAAGCGCCAGCCCGATCGCATCGACGGACAGTCCGCTTGTCGTGATCTTGTTTGATAGGACGAGGGCGACACCGGCCAAGCCAAGGACGAGACCCAGCCACTGGCGGACCGCCACGCGCTCGCCGATCGAGCGCGAGAACAGGGCTGTCAGGATCGGCTGCGTGTTGACGATCAGGGCAGCGACCCCGGCGGGCATGCCCAGCTTGATGGCGCACCAGACACCGCCCAGATAACCCGCCTGCATCAGCACCCCGGCGAGCGCGATGTGAAAGAGCTGGCTGGGCGAGGCGGGCCAGGGCGCTCCTGCCCCGAGCGCCAAGAGGAGCATCATTGCGATCACGCAAAGGTAGCGCACCGACAGGAAGGTCAGCGGCTCGGCATAAGGAAGGCCGTACTTCGCAACGAGGTATCCGGAAGACCAGATGAAAATGAATAGATAAGGGGCCAGGCGCACGAGGCCCCGCAAGTGTACGTTCATGGCGACTCGTCGAATTCAGCCGCGCACAGCGAGCGCGAGGCGTTGGATGTAGAGCGCGCGTAGGCCAATCCGATCGTCTGCGCGTGGACAGCGCAGGTCTCTTCGATCACATGGCCATAGCCTCCCGCCATCGTGACGGCGATCGGGACGGCGCGCCGCGCGGCCCAGTCAAACACCCGGCGATCGCGTTCCAGCAGACCCGCAAAACTCAGCTTCAAGCGACCCAGGCGATCACCCTCGTGAGGATCGGCTCCGGCCAGATAGATGATGAGCGAAGGCGAAAAGCGCGCCTCCAGGGTCTCCAAGGCACCGTCCAGGGCAGCCAGATAGATCGCGTCACCGCTCCCGTCGGGTAGCGCAACGTCCAGGTCGCTTTTCTCTTTGCGAAACGGAAAGTTTCCAGCGGCGTGCAGCGACAAGGTGAACACGCTCGGGTCGTCGGCCAGAATGGCTGCCGAGCCGTTGCCCTGGTGCACGTCGAGGTCGACGAGCGCCACGCGGGCTGCGCGGCGCTCGGCTTGCATCAGCCGCGCGGCAACGACCGCGTCGTTGAATACGCAAAACCCGCTGCCCTTGTCCGCATAAGCGTGATGGGTGCCCCCAGCCAGATTGACCCCAACGCCGTCTTCGAGCGCAGCGCGCGCCGCGCAGATCGTTGCGCCCACAGAGCGTCGCGCGCGCTCGACCATGGCCAGCGACCAGGGAAAACCCAGTTCGCGCTGTTCCTTATCGGTCAGGAGACCGCGCGTGACCCGATCGATGTAGTCAGGTGTATGGGCGAGAGCAAGTTGTCCATCCGAGGCAGGCGGGGGGACATGCAGGTCGATCTCGGGAAGATTCTCTACGACCCATGCGCGCAAAAGGCTGTATTTGCGCATCGGAAAGCGATGCCCGGCGGGCAGTGGCAGGATGAACTCGTCGCAGAAGAAGGCGCGCACGCGGGCATATCCGAGGCAGTGAACACGTAGCGCGAGGAGTCTAGCATGGGCGCACGCCAGAACCTCCCGAAAAGGCAATCAGAAAGCCCCGGCGAAGCTTCCTTACAGCTCTGAGAGGACCTCTCGTCGGGCCGACCTTGCCAGACCCATATCCCTTTGCCATCATGTACTTAGCGTGGCTGCGAAGAACCCATCGAGGTTTTTTTGTGCGACGCATCAAAAACCGCTTGACAATTCAAACAGTGCCCTTAGAATTACGTTTGTTGCAATGCACCAATTGCACGCCGCAGGTCACAAGAACCGTCGCGAGACAAACTTCACTTTCTAGAGGATATCGTCATGAGCAATGCTACCCCTGAGCAATTCGCCGCCGCCTACAAGGCGAATCTGGACACCCTGTTCGCGCTGGCCCATACGGCCTTCGAAAGCGTGGAGAAGGTTGTCGAACTGAACCTGAGCGCCGCGCGCGCCAATCTGGAAGAAACGGTTGACCGCACCAAGTCGCTCATGGCCGTCAAGGATCCTCAAGAACTGCTGTCGTTCCATGCCTCGCAGTTCCAGCCCTCCGCTGAGAAGGCCGTTGCCTATTCGCGCCACCTGTATGACATCGCCAGCGCCACGTCCGCCGAATTCACGCGCGTCGCCGAATCGCAAATGGCCGATGCCAACAAGAAGCTCGTCTCGTTCATCGATACCGCTTCGAAGAACGCCCCGGCAGGTTCCGAGACCGCCGTCGCAATGGTCAAGTCTGCAGTCGCTGCCGCAAGCTCTGCCTACGACAGCCTGACCAAGGCCACCAAGCAAGCCGTTGAGATCGCCGAGGCGAATGTCGCTGCTGCGACCAACGCGGCCGTCAAGACCGCCGGTCAGGCCGCTGCACGCACGAAGAAGGCTGCCTGAGGTCAGGCCGAGCGCCCGTTAGGGGCACAAGCACGACATCCCCGCTACTTCCGTGAGAAGACGCCCGCCCGATGTTACGGCCGGGCGTTTTCGTTTCTTCCTCGCCTTCTCTCCTCGCCTTCTCTCCTCGCTTTCGCGTCGCACCCTGGACGATTGAAGGGGCGCGCGCGATACTTGCGCTCGCGCCGCCTCGATCTCACACCCAGGCGTGTCCTGGCGCAGACCGGTTACGCCCGAGGGAGGCACGACCATGAAGACCATCGATGTCGTGCTTTTGACGACACTTCTCAGTGCGCTAGTAGGACCTGGAGCAGCCATGGCCCAAAGCCCCGATGTGACAAAGCGCTTTCCCCAAATCACGATCAATCAATTGGACCCGCAGGGCCGGGCCACGGCCGAAGAGATCATGAAGATCTCCAGCGTCGGTCTCGGTGGGCCGTACAACCCCATGCTGCGCAGTCCCGTCATGGCCGAGCGCCTAAAGCGTCTGCTCGACTACCTACGCTTTAATACGTCCCTGCCGACCCGCTTAAATGAGTTCGCGATTCTGATCCAAGCTCGCCTGTGGACGTCCCAGGTGGAGTGGTATGCCCACTATCCGATCGCGCTCAAGGCGGGCCTGCCCGCGTCGGTGGCCGACGACCTGAAGGCGAATATCCGGCCGCGCGGCATGCAACCCGACGAAGAGGTCGTCTACGATGTCTGCATGACCATGTCCACCCAGCATGCCATCAGCGACGAGCTCTTCCAGAAGGCCAAGACGCTCCTGGGAGAACGACAGCTGGTCGACCTCATCGCGGTCAGCGGGACCTACGTGACCGTGGCCATGCTTCTTAGCCTGGGCAATGAGAGCGTGCCGGCGGGTCAGCCTCTACCCTTTCCCGAGGCCGCGAAGTAGGGCCCAAGTAGTGCCCCACCAGTAGTGCCCCACCAGTAGTGCCCCACCAGTAGTGCCCCACCAGTAGTGCC
>CAJCID010000288.1 GCA_903970305.1 Rhodospirillales bacterium
ATCATCGTCCGGCGACTCGAAGAGCGTCTGTCCCGGTCGACGGGTACTTAAGGTCGAAGCCGAGATGATCGAGATCTCTGAGCTGACGAAGCAGTTCGGCACGCACCGGGTTCTTGATCGCGTCGGACTCTCGGTCGAGAAGGGGCGTGTGCTGGCCATCATCGGGCCTTCCGGATCGGGTAAGTCGACGCTTTTGCGCTGCATCAATCTGTTGACCATACCGGATTCAGGCACCATACGCGTGGGGGATCAATCCCTCTCGTTCGATGGTGCGGCAACGCGTCTGCCGCGCGATCGCGAGCTGGCCGCGTTTCGGGCCAAGACGGGGATGGTGTTTCAGCATTTCAACCTTTTTCCGCACCTCTCGGTCCTGGAGAATGTCATGGAGGGACCCTGCACCGTCCTTCGCCTCAAAAAGCCCGAGGCGCGCGAGCGGGCACTCGCGCTGCTGGCCAAGGTCGGGCTCGCCGAGAAGGCGGCCGCGTCGCCCGAGCGGCTCTCGGGGGGGCAGAAGCAGCGCGTGGCAATCGCCCGGGCGCTGGCCATGCAGCCCGCGGTGATGCTGTTTGACGAGGCGACTTCGGCCCTTGATCCCGAACTCGTCGGCGAGGTGCTGACAGTGATCGAATCGCTCGCCAGGGAGGGCATGACGATGGTGCTCGTGACCCACGAGATCGGCTTTGCGCGCGAACTCGCCGATGAGATCGCCTTCATGCGCGATGGCTGCATCGCCGAACGCGGTCCTGCAGCCTCGCTCATCGATCACCCCTCGGAGATCTCCACGGCCAGTTTCCTATCCCGATTTCATCGAAATTCCACCTGAACCGATTGGCGCCACCATGCAGACCATTGACTATACACACGGCATTTGTGCGATCGACTCTGGCTATGTCCGCGATCAGATGGATGCGATCCATCTGATCGTTGAGCACGACCGCGTGGCGATCGTCGATACCGGGACCAACGAATCCGTCGCGGCTGTTCTTCAGGTGCTCGCCCAACGCGGTTTGAGTCGTGAACATGTGGATTTCGTCCTCCTCACCCACGTGCATCTCGATCACGCCGGTGGGGCCGGGCGCATGATGCAGGAGTTCCTGGATGCACGTTTGGTGGTCCATCCGCGAGGCGTGCGACACATGATCGATCCCACGCAGTTGATGGCTGGGACCATCGAGGTGTACGGTCAAGAGGCGGCAGAGAGGATGTATGGTGTCATCCTACCGGTGGCGGCCGAGCGCATTATCGAGGCGACCGACGGCTCGAGCGTCCTGCTCGCCGGACGCCGGCTGACCTTCTACGACACGCCAGGCCACGCGCGCCATCACGTCTGCATCCAAGACGAACTATCGGGCCACCTCTTTACGGGCGACATGTTCGGGCTGTCCTACCGGGAGCTCGATCACGCTGGCCGACAGTTCGTGTTTCCAGCCACGACGCCCATCCAGTTTGATCCGGAGGCGTTCCATCATTCGATCGAGCGCTTGATGGCGTTGCAACCGGGTGCGGCCTATTTGACCCACTATGGGCGCGTCGAGACTCCGGCCGCGCTCGCAGATGACCTTCTGCGCCTCGTGGATGCCCACGCAAAGCTCGGGCGCTCCGTGGCGGCGATGACCGATCGAGGCCAGCGCCTCGCGCGGCTGCGCGAGGGCGTGACGCAGTTGGTGGTCGCCGAGGCGGCCGAAAAGGGCTGGGGGCTCCAGGGGGAGGCCTTGCTGGAGTTGATGCGGATGGACATCGAACTGAATGCGGCAGGCCTTCTGGCATGGATTGAAGCAAAACGCTCACCCGAAGGATTGCGTTCGGCGCCGCGATGACGGCAGGCCCCTTCTTTGAAGCGCATCGCCACCAGCTCTTGATTGCTTTGAGACAGTGTTTCTATGCCTCACCCGTCCCTCACTGCCATCGAAAGGAGTCGCCTTGTGCGCTGCCGCGCGGTGCCTCGGGGGACCGGATCAACCTGAATCCTGGCCATAGGCAAGGCCCTCGCTCGGGACGGGCGTAAAGCGCTGCCACGCGTCACGAGCACGAGCCCATCCGGGCATACCCCGATTGCCCCGCACCTACCCCTCCGGCTTATGATCGGTGCCTGCCTTGCCATAGCGAGAAGGAGTCCACATGAGGGCACGAATTGGGTGGACGACCGCCGGCGTGCTCTGCCTGGCTTGCGGATCAGCGGTCCTGCAGGCCTGGGCGCAGGTGGGCCAGGGCGTAAGCAAGTCCGAACTCGTCGTGGGAAGTATTCAGGATCTTTCCGGGCCGACGGCCGCGTCGGGCAAACAGCTGCGCAATGGCCTTCAGATGCGCGCTAACGAGATCAACCAGGAAGGTGGCATCAACGGCCGTCTGGTCCGGCTGGTCATCGAAGACAGTGGCAACGATCCCCGGCGCGTCAGGCTCGCGGCCGACAAGCTGATCCACGTCGACCATGTGTTCGCAGTCCTGGGCCAGATGGGTACGGCGCAGAACCTGGCTGCGATGCCGGCCGAGTTTGCAGCCGATGTCGTCAATTTCCTTCCCCTGACGGGTGCCCGCGACATGTATGAGCCGCCGTCGAGACTGAAGGTCGCATTCTGGCCATCCTATCGCGAGCAGATCGAAACCGGGGTCTTGTACCTCGCACAAAGCAAGAAGGTTCAGCGTCCATGCGCCGTGATCCAGGAAGACGATTTTGGTTCGGAGGTACTCGAGGGTACGAGCGCTGCCTTGGCCAGGACCAATCTGAGCCTGACCGAAAAACTCGTGGTCAACAAGGCGGGCATGGAGCTCTCCCAAGCTCCGCCCAGGTTGAAGGCGGTCGGTTGTGACCTGGTCGTGTTGGGCATCGGAGCCCGGGATAGTCTGACTTTGGTCGCAGAAACCCGCCGCTTGGGCAGCGAGCCGGATTTCGTTGGCAGCTCGGCACTCTATGCCGCGCTGGATCGGAGGACGCCTGGGCACTCCACCGATGGTCTATATGCTGTCCACACGGTGTCGCAGCCCTACCCGGACGATGTCTCCAAGCTCGTGCGGGACTGGGCCCAGTCCTACCTGAACCAGTTCCGCGAACCGCCAACTGTGCTTGCGGTCTATGGCTACTACATCATGGATCTGTTTGCCAAGGCGGCTGCGAAGGCCGGACCGAGCCTGACCCTCGAGAAGTTTGAGACCGTCCTCGAATCCACGACCTTTCCGCGCGACATGTTCGGCAGTCCGGAGTTTCACGTGAGCGCATCGGATCGGCTGGGCAGCCGCAAGGTGCGAATCTCGGAAATCATCGACGGGCGCTGGATTCCGATCACAACGCTTCTCGATATCGCTACGGAATAGCCTTAGGGATCGTGGCTGCCACGCCAGATGAGAACCAGGCCAGCTGCGTGCTCGAGGCGAGCAAAGTCCCCTCGCCCGACCAGATCTCCACGGCATGATCGAAAAACCCGCGGCCCATGGTCTTGGCTGTGATCTTCAGGAGAAGCCACGCGCCCGCCGCCCGCACGGCACCTTCGTCTGCATGGAAGTACAACGAGAGCGAGACGGTCGCGACAGGACTGGGGTCGTGCTGGATCAGAAAAGGCCTCGGTGCGGGGACGTCGGCGAAGGCAGCGAGGCCGATCCAATCGTGGGTGCGTCCATCGGCGTCCCGGATCCACAGCAGACTTTCCAGACGCGCGGCGTTCGGCTCGCCCACGCGCACCTTAAATGGAGCGCCATAGACGTATCGAAAATCATAACGCCGTAACCAACTGAGGCTCGAGCGCCGGGTATCGGCCGTGTGAAGGGTGTCCGGGTGAGGGGCCTTCGGCATGACCGCCGCTGTGAGATGTGCCGTCTCCCTCTCCTCCGCAAGGATCACCGAGATCTCCGCACAGAGTCTCGGGCCGCGCGCCTGACGCTGCCAGATCGCCACGTGCCAGAAGCCCACCGAGCGACCTTGGGATTGCAACTCGACGCGTAGCTCGAGCTCGCCCGACTTGGGCGCGGCCAGAAAGCGCGCATGCGCTTCAACGGGTGTTCCCTCGGCCCGGGGATCGGTCAGCACTGCCTTGATGCCCGCCGCGAGAAGCCAGCCCCCGAAAGGGCCTGCGGTATTCCAATAATTGGCGTCGGTCGCTAGGCCAACGAGGCCCTCCTCTTGCCAACGAAGCTGCAGTGCGGCGTCGAGCGGATGTAGGGTGTGGCGATCGTTCATGGGCGCTCTAGAGAAAGGCCGCTCGGGCGCGGCTGATCCGAGCGCAGGCGCAAGATGCGCCCATCCCGGGGTGGGCCAGCCGTCTTGAGGGGGTCGCTTCGTGCAGCGCTCGCGGAATGCGACAATACAGGATTATGTACAACAACCTAGGATGGCGAGCAGTGCAGAGTCGCGTTGATGCGCCGAGGCGCCAGTCCGTTCGATAAGGAGGGGGATGCATGGCCGATGCAATGATATTCGATGCGCTGCGCACGCCGCGGGGCAAAGGCAAACAAGACGGCAGCCTTGCCGCAGTGGCGCCGGTCGAGTTGATGAGTGGCCTGCTCCGTGCGCTAGAGAAGCGCACCCACCTCGATCCGGCGTCGGTCGATGACGTCGTCTTGGGCTGTGTCACGCCGGTGGCTGAGCAGGGTTTCTGTATTGGCAAGATGGCGCTGCTCGCAGCGGACTGGGACTGCCGGGTCGCGGGGATGCAACTGAACCGCTTTTGTGCGTCCGGATTGGAGGCCGTCAATCTGGCTGCGCAGAAGGTCCGTTCCGATTGGGAGGATCTTGTGGTTGCAGGGGGCGTCGAGTCCATGTCGCGCGTGGCAATGGGATCGGACGGCGGGCCTTGGCCGATCGATCCGGTGACGAGCCAGACGACCGGTCTCGTGCCGCAAGGTATCGGGGCGGACCTGCTCGCGACGATCGAGGGATTTGACCGCGAAACCGTGGATTCCTTCGCGCTTGCGTCCCAAAGAAAGGCCGAGCACGCCCAGAAGCAAGGCTATTTCGAGCGTTCGGTCGTTGCCGTGACCGATGCGACGGGCAAGACCGTGCTCAGCCAGGACGAGTTCATCAAGCCCCAGACGACCCTGGAGGCGCTGGCCGCGCTCCGGCCGGCGTTTGAGCGGCTTGGGGCGAGCGGATTTGATGATATCGCGCTGGCCAAGTATTCCGAGGTGGCTCGGATCAACCATGTGCATACCGCCGGAAACTCGTCAGGGATCGTCGATGGAGCCGCGGCCTTGTTGATCGGTTCTCTGCGCAAGGGACGTCAGATGGGCCTCATCCCTCGGGCGCGCATTGTCGCGACGGCCGTCAGTGGCGCCGATCCGACCATCATGCTGACCGGGCCCATGCCTGCGGTGCGCAAACTCCTCCAAAAGGCGCAGCTGGATATCGACGAGATCGATCTGTTCGAGATCAACGAGGCGTTTGCGGCGGTGCCGCTTTGCTGCGCCAAGCAGTTGCACATTCCGCTCGAAAAGATCAATGTAAACGGGGGTGCGATTGCCTTGGGTCATCCTCTGGGTGCCACCGGCGCCATGCTTGTCGGTACGCTCCTAGACGAGCTTGAACGCCGCAGCTTGCGTTATGGCATCGCGACTCTGTGCGCCGGTGGTGGAATGGGCATTGCCACCCTGATAGAAAGAGTCTGAGCGGCTGCAATGGAATTAGATCGCTATTTGTCGCGAATCGGGTATGTCGGGCCCCGGGAGCCGGGTCAGCAGGCCCTGCGTCAGCTGCATCGGGCGCATCTTTTTTCGATCCCCTTTGAGAACCTGTCGGTCATCTGGGGCGAGCCGATCGTGCTCGATGATGTCGCTCACTATTGGAAGATCGTCGAGAGCCGGCGCGGCGGATTCTGCTATGAACAGAACGGGCTGTTCGCCTGGGCGCTGCGCGAGATGGGCTACCAGGTCGAGATCCTCTCGGCGGCGGTCTGGTCGGCCTTGAATCCGCCACCGGGATATGGTCCGGACTTCAGTCATATGTTGCTCAAGGTTACGCTGCAGGACGACTGGATAGTCGATGTCGGGTTCGGCGACAGCTTTTTGAATCCCCTGTTGCTGCGTCCAGGCTTGCAGCAGCTCGAGGGTTCGCGGGCCTTCCGGATCGATCAGGTCGGGCCGTTCTATATACTCATGATGCGGCGCTTCGATGGCAAATGGACCGAGCGCTATCGCTTCACCCTGGAGCCGCGCAGCGTCGGGGCATTCAGCGAAATGTGCCAGTTCCACCAGACATCGCCCCATTCCCCTTTCACCCAGCGCCGCATCTGCTCGCTGGCTAGGCCCGATGGCCGCATCACGCTGGCAGGAGACGACTGGATCGAATCCCAGTCTGATGGGATGGAGGTCCATCGGGCGCTCGAGGACGAGGACGAGGCAAGGCAGTTACTGTTTGAGCAGTTCGGGATCAACACCCCTATGGAATAACCGCTTGGCGCGGGACCAGACGAAGCCAGACCCCATTCCATTTTCATGGTGAAGGACGGTGATGAACTACGAGACGATCTTGTTTGAAGAGCAGGAGGGCGTGGCGCGGATCACCCTGAACCGGCCCGAACGTCTGAACGCGCTGTGCTCTGCAATGTTTCCGGAAATCCATGACGCCCTAGATCGGGCGCAGGCCAGGTCCTTGCGTGTGCTCGTGATCGCGGGAGCGGGTCGAGGCTTTTGCGCGGGTGCCGATCTTGAGCAACCGCTTGGGAGCGGCTCGCGCGAGGAACGCGACATCGGCGCAATCCTCGAGAGAAACTACAATCCGCTGATCATGAGGCTGCGCAGTCTGCCCGTGCCCGTCGTAAGCGTGGTCAATGGGGTTGCGGCGGGCGCCGGGGTGAGTCTTGCGCTGGCCGCCGATCTAACCGTCGCGGCGCGCTCGGCCAGCTTCGTTTTGGCCTTCGCGCGCATCGGTCTCATCCCCGACGCAGGGGCGACGTATTTTCTGGCCGAGCGCATCGGTACTTCACGCGCGCTAGGCCTGGCATTGCTGGGCGAGAAACTCTCGGCCAGCGATGCCCAGAGTTGGGGTCTCATCTGGAAATGCGTCGAGGACGACGAGCTAGCTGCCACGGTCGACGCGCTCGTGGACAAGCTGCGCGTCGGACCGACCGTCGGACTTGGGCTCACCAAGCGGGCGATTTACGCGAGCCGCGAGCAGACTCTTGCCGAACAACTGCACCTGGAGCGAAAACTCCAGGCCGAGGCGGGCCGCACGGGCGACTTCGAGGAAGGCGTAGCGGCGTTTCTGGCCAAGCGTAGCGCACGGTTCACGGGCGGCTAGCGCGGGTGCTGCAGAGGCGCACACGGCGTGCACCTTTTGGGTGATCCAACAGGCTAGAGGTCACATGGGCTCAGAACTCACGACCTCGCGATACTCCGTGGTTTCTAAAGACTGGGAGAGAAATGTCCCATGAGTTTTGCCAACGATGTGAGCCGTGACTACACCAGTTGTCCCATTCTTCTGCTATCTATCGTTGTTCCAGTTTTCAATGAGGAAGAGATGACTGGCCTGCTGGTTGATCGAGTAAAGCAGGTGTTTGGAAGCATCGAAACAATCCGATTGGAAGTGATTTTCGTCAATGACGGAAGCTCTGATCGAACTCTGGAGAAACTCTTAGACCTCCAGAAAACCAACCCCTGGATTGTGATCGCAGATCTGAGCCGAAACTTTGGAAAGGAAGCGGCTATGACGGCAGGTCTCAAACTCGCCGCCGGACAGGTCGTAGTGCCCATGGACGTCGATCTGCAAGATCCGCCTGAGCTCATACTGGAGATGGCTGCCAAATGGCGGGAAGGATTCGACGTCGTGCTGGCGCGGCGAATGAGTCGAGATACTGATTCGTTTGCCAAGAAAACATCAGCGTCCTGGTTCTATCGAGTCCACAACTGGTTGTCAGAGGTCAAGATCCCAGAGAATGTTGGCGACTTCCGCCTTATGGACAGAACCGTAGTGGATGCGCTCTTGGAGTTGCCAGAGTCCTGTCGATTTATGAAAGGTATGTTTGCCTGGGTGGGGTTCAGGACCTGCCACGTCGACTATGTTCGTCCCAAGCGCGTTGCTGGAACGAGCAAATTCCGTGGATGGAAACTCTGGAATTTCGCTCTCCAAGGCATTACCAGTTTCAGTACTGCGCCGCTCAGGATATGGACGTATCTCGGAGTTCTTGTCGCTGGACTAGCGTTGTCGTGGGGCGGGTATATCCTGGTTCGCACCCTGATTGAGGGAATCGACGTTCCGGGCTACGCGTCTTTATTTGTCACCATGATGTTTCTGGGAGGCATTCAATTGATAGGCATAGGCGTCCTCGGCGAGTACGTCGGAAGAGTCTATCTGGAAGCAAAGCGTCGACCCACGTACGTGATTCGCAACCTGTACAAGACTCAAGATACCTAACCAATCGGATATGCGTCGTAACGACCTCAAATGTCTTTCCGAGCCCGCTGCAGCCCATAAGTTGCTGGTGATTCAGGAGGTGTTCACTTTCAGCAAGTTCGGCCTGGTAGGTTCTGCGGCTACGTTAGCGCATATGACAATCGCCGGTTGGCTCATCAGGAGCCTCGCTTGGCCGCCCCAAGGGGCAAATGCCGTAGCATTTTTGTCCGCCTTCGTCATCTCTTTTGGCGGCCACTATTTTTGGTCATTCTCACAACCCGGAAATTGGCGACAGGCACTCAAGCGCTTCGCAATGATTGCAGGTGGCGCGTTCGTCATCAATAACGTCGTTCTCTATGCTTTGCTCACTGCCGGCTGGCTATCGCCCCTCTTGTCAACTTTGGCGAGTGTGCTCGTTGTGCCGCTCTTCACATTTATCGCAAGTCGTTGTTGGGGATTCCGGAACTGGAGATCCATGAACTAAGCCACAAGCTTCGCGCAATTGTCGTCGGGGTGTTTCCTCACGTATCGGCAACACAGCCCCCAGAAGTCAGAATCCTCATGCCCTTTGCGAGCTCGCTCATGCATCCTCCTGCCTCAATTTGGCCAAGAAAATCAGAAGCGAGCAGTACGCCGTGTTTTTTCGCGCTCATTTTTCTATTGATGCTGGCGCTAAATCACTACGAGCTTCGTTGGATCGACGACTATTGTCGGACTGCTACGGGTTCGTTTCTTACAATTGTCCAAACTACTTGGCACGAATATTTTTCCTGGACGGGGCGATTTTTTGCGACATTTCTGACGCGCATCTTTCTGAATTCAAGACCTCCGAACGATTTCACGGTCAATCTTTTTGATATTGCAAACAGTGCAGTCTTTTGCGCCTACATCTATTTCATTTTCGTCTTCGCTAGAGGTCGGCGTCCGTCTCAATTTCAGGATCTACCGGTATTGATCCTGATTCTTGCGCTAGCCATTTGCTCCACAGACGCGCCTTCTTTATCCATTTTTTGGAAGACGGGGGCAATCAATTACCTTTGGGCGGTGACTGGCGAGGTCTTTGTCTTAACCCAGTTTCTTGAGTCGGTTGATCGAGGACTGGAGGATTCTCACAGCGGGCTATTCAAAGCTCTGTTTCCGTTATTCTGCTTCTTGATCGCAACCTTCTCCGAGAACATTTCAGTCACTGTAAGCGTTGTATTACCCTGTTTGTTGGGTTACGCAACGATGTCGTCGAGACGACGCGCGCCGACCTATCTAGGCATTGCGGCGTTAGCCCATCTGGCGGGCTGTATTGTGCTTCTGATTGCACCCGGGAATTTTGCCCGACTCGGCGGTTCGGTGAGAGAACCGAAGCCGTACCTTGTCAGACTCGTCGGGGACCTATCGCACCTAGCAAGTACTCTGGGCTTGCATGGTTGGCTGGTTGTTGCAATCGTCTGCGGGATCCTCTATCAGCGTCGTCAGCGCAGGAAGGAGGAAGAGCGGCCAGAGTTTCTCCGCATGGCAACGGCCATCTCCACGGCTCTCTTGTCTTTTCTCGTCATGACGGCTGCGCCAAGTGTCTACGGCGGGCGAACTGCTTTTGCCACCGAGTCGTTCATGATTTGCGCCCTTGCCGTGTTGTTTTCTCGTCGAAAGATTTCGACCGGTCGGGATTGGCTGATTTCATCTTTGTGCGTCTGCTTTGCTCTGTGGCCGCTCGCTATCAAGCTCGACGAGTCTATTCAGCTTACGCAACAGCGCGACGCAAGGGAAGAGTTGATTGCCCGTGCAAAAGCGGCGGGTGGCACAGAGGTCGTGTTGCCTCCCTTCTTCATTAGGGGGGTTGGATATGATAAGACACGCGTGCGACGTTGGAACATGGTGGAAATAGGAGACATCAACGTGGACTGGAGCAACAAGTGTTTCGCCGATACTTACGAGTTAAGCAAATCATCCCGGGCGGACATTCCCAAGTGATCGTCGAGATGAAGATCTTGGTCCCGCCAAGGCTAAGCTGTCACAAAAGCTCACGCTCGGTTCGGCCCATCGGGGCTGCGATTGTGGCCCGAGCGGACCGGTGCAGGACCTCGGTCTGCGGCAGGGCAGCGTGTGGTGCGCGCGACACACCTGATCGAAGAGAGCGGGGCGAGTCGACCGAACGGGTCACGCCCGCGATAATAGTTTTTTACAATGCGTGTTGAGGGTTTGCCGCGCCGCCCCCCAATCGTGTTTCAATACGCGTCGATTGCCATCGACGCGGGGCATGTTGCGACCAACGCATCAAAATCTCGGCCCTACCCGTGACCTCAGCGACCTACTCACTATGAACGCACCGGATTCAAAAGAACGCATCTTGCCCGATAGCTATACGCTAAAGCCTCCCGCGACGCGTGGCCGCTACAGCCGGATGACGATCATCTGGGTCCTCCTGGGATTCATTCTCGTTGCGGCCATCGTGGGATTTCTCATCTATCGCGCGCAGTCGCAGGTTCAGGTCGGACCCCCGGGCGGGGCAGCGGGCGGTCGGCGTGGTATGGCCCCGGCTGTCATGCCCGTCGGCGTGGCGACCGCCAAGACCTCGAACGTCAACGTTTACCTCGACGGTCTGGGAGCGGTGACCCCCAGGGCCACGGTGACCGTCCATACCCGGGTGGCCGGGCAGCTGATGGAGGTGGACTTCACCGAAGGTCAGATGGTCAAGCAGGGCGAGCTTCTGGCCGTGGTTGATCCGAGGCCCTATCAGGCGGCGCTCGAGCAGGCTGAAGGTCAACTCCAGCACGACCAGGCGTTGCTTGCCGACGCGCGCCTGGACCTAAAGCGCTACCAGACCTTGATCACGCAGGACTCGATCGCCCAGCAGACGCTCGATACCCAGGCGGCCTTGGTGCAGCAGTACGAAGGTACGGTCAAGGCGGATCAGGGTACGGTCGATACGGCGCGCGTGAATCTGCTGTATACCCGGATCACCGCGCCCACCGGCGGCCGGGTCGGACTGCGCCAGGTCGACCCAGGTAATATCGTCCAGCCGTCAGACAGCAATGGCGTGGTCGTGATCGCCCAATTGCAGCCGATCGACATCGTGTTCACCGTCCCCCAGGACGATATTCCCAAGGTGCTCAAGCCCATGAAGGCCGGTCAGACGCTGCCCGTGGATGCGTTCGACCGCGATCAGAAGACGAAACTCGACAGCGGCAAGCTCTTGACGATCGACAATCAGATCGATGTGACGACGGGCACCGTCAAGCTCAAGGCGACATTCGAGAACAAGGGCCTGGACCTGTTTCCGAATCAGTTCGTGAACGTCAAGATGCTGGTCGACGTGATGCAGTCGGCCGTGGTGGTGCCGATCGCGGCCGTGCAGCGGGGCAGCCAAGGCACCTACTCCTATGTGCTCAACCCGGACTCGACCGTGACGGTGAGGCCTGTGACGATGGGGCCCTCTGAGGGTGACGGCGTCGCGATCTTGAGCGGCCTGAAGGCTGGCGAGGTCGTGGTGACCGATGGTTCGGACAAGCTGCGCGAGGGCGCCAAGGTCGACGCCGTCGACCGTACCAAGCAGCCCGTCGGAACCGTGGCACCTGCGGCTGCTGGCGCGGGCCCGGGCGGCGCAAACGGCGGACATCACCGGCATCGGGACGGCCAGGTGCAAGACGGCCCGGCGGCTCCGCAGGGCAAGGACTCCACAGGCGACTCGAAGAGCAACACCAAGAGCCCGAACTAGCCGTCCATGAACCCGTCACGCCAGTTCATTCTGCGTCCAGTGGCGACCTCGCTGCTGATGGTGGCGATCCTGCTGGCTGGTATTGTGGCCTACCGGCTCTTGCCGCTTTCGGCACTGCCCGAGGTCGACTATCCGACGATCCAGGTCGTGACGCTCTATCCCGGCGCGAGTCCGGAGGTCATGACTTCGTCGGTGACCGCACCGCTTGAGCGTCAGTTCGGACAGATGCCCGGCCTTAACCAGATGTCGTCCTCGAGTTCGGGCGGGGCGTCCGTCATCACCTTGCAATTCAGCCTGGAACTGTCCCTCGATGTGGCTGAGCAGGAGGTCCAGGCAGCGATCAATGCCGCCGGTAATCTCTTGCCCTCGGATCTGCCCAGTCCGCCGATCTATAACAAGGTCAATCCTGCCGATACGCCGATTCTTGCACTGGCGATCAGTTCCAAGACGATCCCGCTGCCCAAGGTGGAGGATCTGATCGATACCCGACTGGCCCAGAAGATCTCCCAGCTTCCGGGCGTGGGTCTGGTGTCCATCAGCGGCGGCCAAAGGCCTGCGGTGCGGATCCAGGTCAACCCCAAGGCGCTTGCCTCATTAGGGATTGGCCTGGAGGACGTGCGCACGGCCATCACCAATGCCAACACCAATCAGGCCAAGGGTAGCTTCGATGGCCCCACACGTGCCTCGACGATCGATGCCAACGATCAATTAAAGAGCGCCGCCGAATACCAGAAGGTGATCATCGCCTACCGCAATGGATCACCCGTGCGCATGTCTGACATTGCCGATGTCGTCGACGATGCCGAGAACATCCGCCTCGCGGCCTGGGCCAACTCCGATCCGGCGGTGATTCTCAACATCCAAAGGCAACCCGGTGCCAACGTGATCGAAGTCGTCGATCGCGTCAAGAAGCTGCTGCCGTCGCTTACGGCGAATCTGCCCGGCGCCCTCGAAGTCGCAGTGCTGACCGACCGGACGGTGACGATCCGCGCCTCGGTCGCCGATGTGGAGTTCGAACTGCTCTTGGCCGTGGCATTGGTCGTGATGGTGATCTTCGTGTTCTTGCGCAATGTGCCCGCCACCTTCATTCCGGCGGCCGCCGTGCCACTCTCGCTCGTCGGCACCTTCGGAATCATGTACCTCGCGGGCTTCTCGATCAACAATCTGACGCTGATGGCGCTGACGATTGCGACCGGCTTTGTCGTCGACGATGCCATCGTCATGATCGAGAACATCTCGCGCTATATCGAGATGGGGGAAAAGCCGCTCGCGGCGGCGCTCAAGGGTGCCCAGCAGATCGGTTTCACGATCATTTCGCTCACCTTCTCGCTCATCGCCGTGCTGATCCCGCTGTTGTTCATGGGCGATGTGGTGGGGCGGCTGTTCCGGGAATTTGCCATCACGCTGGCCGTGGCGATCCTGATCTCGGCGTTCGTCTCACTGACGCTCACGCCCATGCTGTGCGCCCGTTTGCTGCATCACACGCCTGACGCGCAGCAGGGTTGGTTCTTTCGCGAGACCGGACGGGCCTTTGACCGGGTCATCGCGCGCTATGGCGTGCTGCTGACCTGGGTTCTGGACCGTCAGATCCTGACCCTCTTGGTCGCATCGGGAACCGTGGTGCTTACGGTTCTGCTCTATATTCTCATTCCCAAGGGATTCTTCCCGGTGCAAGACACCGGTGTCATCCAGGGCATCTCCCAGGCGCCTCAGACGATCTCCTTCACCGCGATGGGCCAGCGTCAGCAGGACCTGGCGAAGGTCGTGCTGGCCGACCCGGCAGTGGCCAGTCTGTCCTCGTTCATTGGAGTCGATGGTACCAACACGACCTTGAACAGCGGGCGCATGCTGATCAACTTGAAGCCGATCGAGGAGCGCGGCTTGAGCGCCTCGGACGTGATCAGGCGGCTCCAGCCCCAGCTCGACAAGGTGCAGGGTATCTCGCTCTTCATGCAACCGGTTCAGGATCTGACGATCGAGGATCGCGTCTCGCGCACCCAGTATCAGTTCACCCTGGAGGATTCGGACCCGGTCGAGCTGGCGGCCCAGTTGCCCAAACTCCTTGCGCAGTTGGAGAAATTGCCGCAATTGGCTGACGTGACCAGCGACGCCCAAAACGAGGGTCTTCAGGCGTATGTCGAGATCGACCGGGACACGGCCGCGCGCCTGGGAATCACGACCGCGGCGGTCGACAACGCACTCTACGACTCGTTCGGGCAACGCCTGGCCTCCACGATTTTCACGCAATCGAGCCAGTACCGCGTGGTGCTCGAAGCCAAACCCGATCTGCAGCAAGGCCCGACCTCGCTGCGCGGCATCTATATCCAGACCCCCTCGGACGGCCAGGTACCGCTCTCGAGCATCGCCACGGTATCCGAGCGGGCGGGGACCCTCGTTGTCAATCATCTGGGGCAGTTCCCCGCCAACACCATCTCCTTTAACCTTGCGCCGGGCGCCTCCCTCGGCGCAGCGGTCGACGCGATCCGTAAGGCCGAACAGGATGTAGGGCTGCCCGCCTCGGTACAGATCAGTTTCCAAGGGGCGGCGCAGGCCTTCCAGGCCTCGCTCACCAATACCCTGGTGCTGATCCTCGCGGCCATCATCACGATGTACATTGTTCTGGGAGTGCTCTACGAGAGCTTTATCCATCCCATCACGATTCTCTCGACGCTGCCTTCGGCGGGTATCGGGGCTTTGCTCGCCCTGATGTTGACGGGGAACGATCTGTCCATCATCGCGATCATCGGGATCATTCTTCTCATCGGCATCGTCAAGAAGAACGCGATCATGATGATCGATTTCGCCTTGGATGCCGAACGCCACGAAGGCAAGAGCGCCCGCGATGCGATCTACCAGGCCTGTCTGCTGCGCTTTCGGCCGATTCTGATGACCACGATGGCGGCTCTGCTTGGGGCGTTGCCACTGATGCTGGGAAGCGGGTATGGGGCGGAGTTGCGCCGCCCGCTCGGGGTCACGATGGTCGGGGGTCTTCTGGTCAGCCAGGTGCTCACGCTTTTTACGACACCCGTGATCTACATGACCTTCGATAACCTGGCCCAGCGCGTGCGGGCACGCTTCGGTCGTGGCGAGAGCGACGATCCGGCACAATTGCCCCAAGAGTCATGAACTTCTCGGAGTTTTTCATCGGTCGCCCCGTGGCGACCACGCTTTTGACCATCGGCGTGGCCTTGGCGGGCTTGGTCGGATTCAGACTGCTTCCGGTCTCGCCGATTCCGCAGGTCGATTTCCCGACCATTTCCGTGCAGGCCTCCCTCGCCGGAGCAAGCCCCGAGACGATGGCGGCGACGATTGCGACACCCCTGGAACGCTCGCTGGGCCGTATTGCCGGAATCACCGAGATGACGTCTTCGTCCTCACTCGGTTCGACCTCCATCACCTTGCAGTTCGATCTGAGCCGCGATATCGACGGAGCGGCGCGCGACGTTCAAGCGGCGATCAATGCGGCCGCAGCGCTCTTGCCCACCGGACTGCCCTCCAACCCGACCTACCGCAAGGTCAATCCGGCCGACGCGCCAATCATGATCCTCGCACTCACATCGGACACCATGAGCCAGGGTCAGATGTACGACGCCGCGGACTCGGTGGTCGCGCAAGAGCTCTCCCAGGTCCAGGGTGTGGGTCAGGTGAGCGTCGGCGGTAGCTCCAAACCGTCGGTGCGGGTTGAACTGAACCCGGATGCCTTGAACAAGTATGGCATCGGCCCCGAGTCGGTGCGCAATGTCATCGCCGCGACCAATGCAAATCGCCCCAAGGGACAGGTCGAGCAGGGGGATCGCTATTGGCAGATCTATGCCAACGACCAGGCAAGCACGGCGGCAGAATACGAGCCCCTCATCATCGACTACAACAATGGCGCCCCGGTACGGCTTAAGGATGTGGCAGAGGTCGTCGATTCGGTCTCGGATCTAAGGAATGCCGGCTTTGCCGGCGGCCGCAAGTCGGTGCTTGTGATCCTCAATCGCTCCCCCGGCGCCAACATCATCGAGACGGTCGACCGCGTCACAGCGCTCTTGCCGCAGATCCGCGCCTCGATTCCGGCGGCCATCAACCTGGACGTGGTGCTGGATCGAACGCCCACGATCCGCGCCTCGCTGCGCGACGTCGAGCGGACCTTGATGGTGTCGGTCGCTCTGGTCATCATGGTCGTCTTCCTCTTTCTGAGAAACGCCCGGGCGACGCTCATTCCCAGCGTCGCGGTCCCGGTGTCACTGATCGGCACGTTTGCGATCATGTATCTTCTGGGCTACAGCCTGGACAATCTCTCCCTGATGGCGCTCACCATCGCCACCGGATTCGTCGTCGATGACGCGATCGTCGTGCTCGAGAACATCTCGCGTCACATCGAGCACGGCATGCGCCCGGTCCAAGCGGCCATTCGTGGCGCGCGCGAGGTGGGATTCACCGTGCTCTCGATGAGTCTGTCTCTCATCGCCGTGTTCATCCCGATTCTGCTCATGGGGGGCTTGGTCGGACGGCTGTTCCGCGAGTTCGCCGTGACACTCTCGGTGGCCATCCTGGTCTCGATGGTCGTCTCGCTCACGACGACCCCGATGATGTGCGCAAGACTCCTGCGTCGCCCCGATGAGAGAAAGCCGCCCGCGCGCATCTTCGTGGCCAGCGAGCGCGTCTTCGCGGGGATGCTCAGGATCTACCAGCGCTCGCTCGCCTGGGCGCTACGCCATGCACCCCTGATGGTGGTGCTGACCCTCGCCACGATCTGCCTGAACGTCTACCTTTATATCATCGTCCCTAAAGGATTTTTTCCGCAACAGGATACCGGACGCGTGATCGGATTCATTCAGGCTGACCAGGCCATCTCGTTCCAGTCGATGGTCACCAAGCTGAGCGACTTCATGCGCATCGTGAAGGCCGACCCGGCCGTGCAGAATGTGATCGGGTTTACCGGAGGCGGTCAGCGCAATACGGCGCGCATGTTCATCACCCTGAAGTCGCTTGCCGAGCGAAAGCACATGAGTTCGGATGCCGTGATCGGGCGCCTGCGCGGCCATCTCGCCCAGGAGCCGGGCGCAACCCTGTATCTGCAGTCGGTGCAGGACATCCGCGTGGGTGGTCGTCAGAGCAATGCACAATATCAGTTCACGCTGCAGGCGGACGACCTCGACGAACTCAGTGTGTGGGAGCCCAAGGTGCGCGCAGCGCTCACGGCCCTTCCCGAGCTGGTCGACGTGAACACGGACCAACAGGACAAGGGTCTTCAGACCAGCCTTCTGATCGATCGTGACACAGCTTCACGATTGCTGATCAATCCCTCACTGATCGACTCGACCCTGAACGATCTCTATGGTCAGCGCCAGGTCTCCACCATCTATGCCGCCATCAATCAGTACTACGTCGTGATGGAAGCCGCTCCGCAGTATTGGCAGCGACCCGCGATTCTGGACAAGACCTACATCAGTGTGCCTTACTCGACCAATCTCGCGCAGGCCGTACCGACTTTCGGTAGCGCAGCAACTTCGAGCTCGACGAGCGGACTGGATCCGGCCTCGACCTTTGTGCTTCCGAGCACGGCCGGATCGTCGGGTTCCGCGCCGAGTTCGAGCTCGAAATCCACTCACCAGCCCTCGACCGTGCCCCTGTCTGGACTGGCGAAGTTTTCCCTGACGAATACGGCTCTGGCGGTGAACCACCAGGAGCAGTTTGTCGCCTCGACCATCTCGTTTAACCTGCCACCTGGCGTATCGATCGGCCAGGCCTCGGTCGCGATCCAGGCCGCCTTGGCCCGCCTGGGCGTGCCGACCTCGGTGCATGGCAGCTTTCAGGGCACTGCGAAGGTGTTCGAAGCCTCGTTGAACACGCAGCCTTTACTGATCCTGACCGCGTTGGTCACGGTTTATATCGTCCTGGGGATTCTCTATGAAAGTTATGTCCATCCGATCACGATCCTCTCGACCTTGCCGTCGGCCGGGGTCGGGGCTTTGCTTGCACTGCTTCTGACACGGACCGAGTTCAGCCTCATCGCCCTCATCGGTGTCATCCTGCTCATCGGAATCGTCAAGAAGAATGCGATCATGATGATCGACTTCGCGCTCGCGGCCGAGCGCGAGGGCGGCCTGTCCCCGGCCAAGGCGATCTATAAGGCCTGTCTTCTCCGGTTTAGGCCGATCATGATGACCACGATGGCGGCGCTCTTTGGGGCGATCCCCCTGGCCCTTGGGACCGGTGACGGTGCCGAGTTGCGCCAGCCTTTGGGCATCTCCATTGTCGGAGGGCTGCTGATGAGCCAACTGCTCACCCTGTACACTACGCCGGTGATCTATCTCTATCTCGATCGCGCGCGCCTTTGGGTCGCGCGCCGCTCGCGTCAGAACCGCAGGCCGCGCGCCCTGCCGGGCTCAGCCCAACCGGTGGCTTAACGAGGATGCGATGACGAACTACTTACCCACCCTGCGGCTCGCCAGTGTTGTTGTGACGCTCGGACTGGCCGGTTGCGCCGTCGGACCGGACTACGTCAGACCTGAGGCGCCCGCCTCGGCCCGCTTTAAGGAACTGGACGGCTGGAAGCTTGCGTCCCCAGCGGACGCCCAGCTGAAAGGGAACTGGTGGGAGGTCTACGGTGATCCGATCCTAAACGACCTGATGGGCCAGGTCAGCATCGCCAACCCGACTCTGGCTCAGGCCGAGGCCACCTATCGCCAGGAGCGGGCCCTCGTCAGCCAGGCGCGGGCCGCCTACTTTCCGACGGTTGGGCTGTCCGTCTCGGCAACGCGCTCCCAATCGCCGACCTCGGTTCTGGTCGGAAAAGGAGCAGCCGTTCCCGGCGGATCGAAGGCCGGTCCGACCAATCTCGTCGATGTGGGGCTCGATGCCAGTTGGGAGCCCGACCTATGGGGATCGGTGCGCCGCAGCGTCGAAGCGGCCAACGCGACCTCCCAGGCGAGCGCGGCCACCCTGGAGAACACGCGCCTGAGTCTGCAGTCGGAGTTGGGCATCGACTATTTCCAGATGCGCGGGCTCGACACGACAGCGAAGCTCCTGACAGAAACTGTCGTGGCTTACAAAAAAGCGCTGCAATTGACCCAAAACCAGTACAAGGTCGGCGTCGCCCAGCTTTCCGATGTCGTCCAGGCCCAGACGCAGCTGGTCAGCACACAGGCCCAACTGGTCAATGTGGGGGTCCAGCGAGCGCAACTCGAGCACGCGGTCGCGGTTCTCGTGGGCAAGGCCCCCTCGGACGTGACGATCGCACCCAACCCGCTCACCGAGGCCAGCCTCGTGCCGCCTGCACCGACCGGGATCCCCTCGGCACTTCTGGAGAGACGCCCTGACATCGCCGCAGCCGAGCGCCAGGTGGCCGCTGCCAATGCCCAGATCGGCGTGGCCACCGCCGCCTACTTTCCGAGCCTGACGCTGGCGGCTTCCGGAGGGTACGAGTCCTCTAGTCTGTCGCGGCTGTTCACCTTACCGAACCGCCTCTGGTCGGTCGGGCCTGACCTGGTGGGCAATCTCTTTGATGGCGGCCTGCGTTCGGCTCAGGTCGAGGCCGCGCGGGCTGTCTACGATCAGAATGTCGCAAACTACCGGGCCACGGTTCTGACGGCGTTCCAGAACGTGGAGGACAGTGTTGCAGCGTTACGCATCCTCGAAGAGGAAGACAAGCTGCAGCAGGACGCGGTCAAACTGGCCCAGCATGCCCTCGACCTGGAGATCAACCGCTACAAGGCGGGTACGGATTCCTATTCGAACGTGATCACCGCCCAGACGACCTTGCTGAGCAACCAGGAGACTGAGGTAAATCTGCTCAGTCAGCGCGTGGGCTACACGGTGTCTCTGATCAAGGCGCTCGGCGGCGGCTGGAATCAAAGCAGTCTTACTTCATCCGAGAACCTACAGGTTGGCGCGATCGATCCGAAATAGATAGAAGATGGGGCCGATTGGCTCCTTCGGGCGGCCAGCGTGACCGATTTACGACAATGGCACGTTGATTGCTTCGAATATTTTGGGTTAATCTCCAATCAGGAGGTACAGCATGGACGCAGACTTCGAGAGTTCTCGATCGGGAGCCGGACCGATTTCGGTCGCGGCCTTCAAACAGGTCTACGCGACCCGAGACGTGGAGAGCGCTCTGGGAGAGCTCTCGGAGGGATCGAGCGAGGCACTGCGCGCCACCTACGAAAAAATGCTCAGGGCAGGGGGCCTGCGGTTTTCGGTCAAGCCCTCTGCGCTCCCGGAGATGGATGCCCTCTACGAGGAGTTACCGAATTTCGCGGAGCCTCTGGACGATATCCGCAAGCAGCTTGCGCTGTGCACCGAGACCGACGATCGACTGGAACTCGCCCCCATGCTGCTCCTTGGCGATCCGGGTATTGGCAAGACCCATTTTGCGCGGCGCTTGGCGAAGCTTCTCGGTACCGGTTACGGCTTCATCGGCATGAGTTCGCTCACGGCCGGTTGGGTGCTCTCAGGGGCCTCTTCGCAGTGGAAAAACTCCAAGCCGGGCAAGGTCTTCGAGACTCTCGTGCACGGCGACTACGCCAATCCGGTCATGGTCATCGACGAAATCGACAAGGCGGGCGGGGATGGGCAGTACGATCCGCTTGGGGCCCTGTACTCGCTGCTCGAGATGGACACGGCGCGCGAATTCATCGACGAGTTCGCTGAGGTGCCGATCGATGCGGCCGATGTCGTCTGGATCGCCACGGCCAATAACCTGCAGTACATTCCAGATCCGATCCTAAACCGCATGAACGTCTATGAGATCCAGGTCCCCGATTACGAAGGGGCCTGCCGGATCGTCCAGGCGATCTACAGCGAGATCCGCAATGCGCACGGCTGGGGCAAGCGCTTTCCGCAGATCTTGGCGCTTGAGCCTTTGGACAAGCTCGCCCGGCTGTCGCCGCGCGAAATGCGCCGTCTCATCATGAACGGTTTTGGCAATGCCCGCCTGTCGCGACGCGATGAGATCCATGTCGAGGACCTCGAGCTCGATCGGTCGGCCAAGAAGTCTCGTATCGGATTCTGAGGCACTCCCGCCTGGGGATGCGAGGCGGGCAGGCTCGCCGGGTGCCTGGCTTGAGGGTCGGCAGCACCCATGGCATGATGCTCATGCCATGAAAAAACTTCTGATCTGCCTGACCTTGTTGTATGGGGTGCAGGACGCATCGGCGCTGACGATTTCCGAATATCAGCGCCAGCGCGACTCGGTCAACACGGCCGCATTCAAACTGACCCGGATCTATCTCACTGGTGTCGTGGCGGGATACATCTGGGCCAATTCCAGCAATGTCGCCAAGAAGGTTCCCCCGCTGTTTTGTCAGCCTCCTCCCGTGACC
>CAJCID010000289.1 GCA_903970305.1 Rhodospirillales bacterium
GCCTCGGAGAAGCGGATGCTCCCATGGTTGTACGAGCCGGGACAGCGCTGGTTCTCACGCTCCTGATTGCACCTTCGGTCGTAAAGACAGGTCTCGAGACGGCGCCGCCGCTTGAAATCTTCCGAATGATCATGACCGAAATCGCCTGTGGTCTATTCATAGGTTGGCTGGCACGCCTGATCGCGATGGCGCTCCCCATCGGTGGGCAGTTTATATCCCTCTTTGCCGGCCTGACGAGCGTGGTGCAGCCCGATCCTGACTTCGGGGCACAATCCAGCGCTCTTGCACGACTCTTCTCCTTAATCGCACCGGTGCTTCTTCTGTCGTCTGGTTTGTTCGCCTTGCCGCTCGAGGCGCTTTCTTCGAGCTATTCCCTTATCCCGATCGGTGGTTCGATGCCGGCCTCCGACACGTTGGACAGCGTGGTTGTCGCGACGTCGGAGGCGTTTGGAGTGGGCCTGCGTCTCGCGGCCCCTTTTCTCCTGATCGCGACCATGTGGCAGTTCGCGCTGAGCGTTGTCGCCCGCTTCGCGCCTGCGATGCAGGTCGGCTCTGTGCTTGGTCCTGGTCAGGTTTTGGGGGGGCTTTTTCTGCTCGCCATCCTGGGTCGTCTGACCATGCATGCCTGGTTGGATGCCGCTGGCGTGGACATGTCAGCTTTGACGAGTTTGCTCAGTGGCCGGTGACGAAGCGTCCAGCGGTGATCGGACCGAGGCCGCGACCCCAAGGCGGCTGCAACGTGCCAGGGAGGAAGGAAACGTTGCGATTTCCCGCGAGGTATCCAGCCTCGCCGGCCTCATTGCCGGCATCGCCGCTGTCTCTGCCGTATTTTCCTGGGACGGCGTACCGCTTCTGAGAACTCTGCGCGGCATCATAGCAATCAGTGGACGTGCCGACCTTTCCGAGCGTAGCGTCGCTGATGTGCTGCGCGAGACCGGGACTTCTGCGGCGACATTCACCTTCCCCGTGCTCGCAGCGGTTGCCGCGGCAGTGATCGCCTCAACACTCGTGCAGAGCGGTTTGATCCTCAACGTCCAAGCCCTCGCGCCCAACCTGGGGCGCGTCAACCCTGCGCGAGGCATTGCCCGTCTGGTCGGTCCGGCCAACCTAGTAGAAGCGGCGAAGTCGCTGGTCAAAGTCGTTGTCTTCGGCCTGGTCATATGGCGCGAGCTGGCCAATTCCGTCGCATCGCTGATCTCGGGCGCCGATCAACCAGCTGCCCGAGTCGGGGCACATCTCGCGCAGCTTCTGATTTGGACGGCATTCCCGCTCCTGGCTTTGCAGGTCGTAATTGCAGCGACCGACGTTGTGTGGGTTCGCTTTCATCGTCTGCGCCAGCTCCGCATGAGCAGGCAGGATGTGAAAGATGAGATGAAGGAAAGCGAGGGCAATCCTCAGGTCAGGGCCCGGCTTCGAGCGATCCGGCGCGCTCGCTCTCGTCAGCAGATGATGAAGGCGGTTCAGTCGGCGTCCGTCGTGCTGACCAACCCAACCCACTACGCTGTCGCGCTCGCCTATGACCGGGCCAGCAAGGCAGCCCCGAAAGTGGTGGCCAAGGGTGCCGATGAGGTCGCCTTCCGGATCCGTGACATGGCGCGTGCCCATCGCGTCCCGGTGATCCCGAACCCTCCTCTTGCCCGTATACTTTTTACCGTACCGCTCGATCAGGAGATCCCACGTGACCAGTTTCAAGCGGTTGCCGCCGTGATTGCGTATCTTTGGCGGATCAATCAGCGCCAAGGGCGGCCGATCGCGTAGTCCCACAGCCATCCTGGCTCGCTGCCGGCTGCGCTTAGTTTCTCTCGACCTCCGTGGCCATGTGGCGCCCAGTGTTCCTAATTTGATCACTTCGAACGAATTGTGAACGATTAATCAACGCGAATCGGCTTGGACATGGAAGCTGCGTGTTGCGAGCGTGAAGGACTTCGTGGGATGGTCTTGCCCGGTGACGAGTCGGTCTTGCTGCCATCGAACGGTGCCGCTGCGCGACAAGAGGATCTCCATGGACAAGGCAAAAGCTCTCGACGGTGCGCTCAGCCAGATTGAGCGGGCATTTGGCAAAGGGTCGATCATGCGTCTCGGCCAGCGGGGCACAGACGACCAGATGGAGGTCATCTCATCGGGTTCTCTTGGCCTCGACATGGCGCTCGGAATCGGTGGCTTGGCCAGAGGACGCATCATCGAGATCTACGGGCCGGAAAGCTCCGGGAAAACGACGCTGGCACTTCACGCGATCGCGGAGGCGCAGAAGCTGGGTGGCACATGCGCCTTCATTGATGCTGAGCACGCGCTCGACCCGTCCTACGCGCGAAAGCTTGGCGTCGATATCGATGGCCTCCTCATCAGTCAGCCCGATGCCGGAGAGCAAGCCCTCGAGATCGCCGATACGTTGGTTCGCTCTGGTGCAGTCGACGTGCTCGTTATCGACAGTGTTGCCGCCCTGGTGCCACGCGCCGAACTCGAGGGCGATATGGGCGACAGCCATGTCGGGCTCCATGCCCGACTGATGAGCCAA
>CAJCID010000290.1 GCA_903970305.1 Rhodospirillales bacterium
ACGTGTGCTCTTCCGATCTGCCGGGTGCGCAAGGCGTGTCGGCCTTCATCGTCGAACGCGCGACCCCGGGCTTATCAGTGGGCAAACCGGACCGCAAGATGGGCCAGCGGGGCGCCCATACGGCCGACGTGATCTTCGAGAACTGCCGCGTCCCTGCAGCCAATCTCATCGGTGGCAAGGAAGGCCAGGGCTTTAAGACCGCCATGAAGGTGCTCGACAAAGGCCGTCTGACCATCGCCGCCGCGTGCGTGGGCAGTGCCACGCGGATGCTGCAGGACACGCTGCGCTATACGCGCGAGCGCAAGCAGTTCGGCCAGCCCATCGGAGAATTCCAACTCGTCGCTGCGCTGCTCGCCGACTCCCAGGCCGAACTCTATGCCGCGCGTACGATGGTCATCGACGCCGCCAGGCGCCGCGACCTGGGCGAGGATGTGGCACTGCACGCCTCCTGCTGCAAACTCTTTGCCTCGGAGATGTGCGGCCGCGTGGCCGATCGCTGCGTCCAGGCGCATGGCGGCGCGGGCTACATCAGCGATTACGCCATTGAACGCTTCTACCGCGACGTCCGGCTGTTCCGGATCTTCGAAGGGACCAGTCAGATCCAGCAGGTCATCATCGGGCGCGGTCTGGCCCGCTCCGGAGAGCTGATCCGGGTCTAGGCCTAAGGCGGCCTAAGGTGGCGCGCATCCGACATTTCACATTTCAGCGCCTGTCCATTAGGCGCGGATTCGGGCACAATCGCGGCTAATTGCATAACATCATGATATTGACCCGTCCTCATTCATCCGGAAGTGCTCGCGCGAACCGATGGGGTGCTCGCGTCGGTATGGACTCCGCGACGCATGTCTGAGCATTTCCGTCCCACTCCCTTCTGGCCAGAACGACCGTCTGCAGCGCGCTTGGCATCCCGTCGGATCGGGATGCCGCTTGCCTGGGCGAGCCTGTTCGCACTCTGTACACCGGTAGCGCACGCGCTCGGCCTGGGCGAGAGCCAGCTGCGCTCGGCGCTGGGCGAGCCGCTCGATCTGAGGGTGAGCCTGTCGGCAAGCGATACGGAGGATCTGGACTGCCTGACGGTGAAAGGTCGCTCGGATCTGATTCCACCGACCGGGCTGCATGTGGAGGTCGTCTCGGGCCCGCGCGGGCGGTTTCTGGAAATTACGAGCTTGCGCCCGGTCAACGACCCGGCCATCGCGCTCGTCGTCTCAGCCGGCTGCAATTCGCCCGTCTCCCGCGACTACGTGGTTCTACTTAATCCCCAGACGCTCGCACCGGTCGTGCCGGTAGCAGCCGAGGTGGCCCAGGCGGCTCTGCCCGCCCCAGAAAGCCCGCCGGCCGCCCCCATGGCGCGACGCTCAGGGGGCAACGCCTTGGGTACCGCGCGCGGCGCACGCGAGCCGGCTGCAGGCCCGGCAGCCGTGCCGCCAAACCCCGCTGCCCAGTCGACTGCGGTGCCGGCAAGGGCTCCCCGGGTCCCGTCCCGTCCCCCCATGGAGAAGCGACCAGCGCAGGGTCCACAGAAGGGAGCAGAGAAGGCTCCTAACCCGCCTCCTGAACCGATCAGCCCGTCGCAGCCGGTCACCGGGCACGGCGATCGACTGCACCTCTCGCGCGCCACCGACAGTCCGGACCTGCGCATCTCGAGCGATCTGCTCTTAACGGCCAACGAGCCGCCACCCAGTGAGGAGCGCTTAGCTGAACTGCGGGCAGCCGAAACACAGCTGCTTGCCCTACTGAACGGACAGCCCGTCGAGACAGGACCGAGCCCCAAGGAAGTGGAGTTGCAGCAACGCATCAAGTCTCTGGGGGGCGACATCGCCACCCTGCGTTCTGCCGTGCAAGAGGCGCAGGACCACAGCCGCTCCCTCGAGAACCGCGGGGGACCGGCAAGCCTGCCCTGGATTCTGGGCACTTTTGCCCTGTTGTGCCTGGCCGCGGCAGGCTGGTTCGCCTGGCGTTATCGGTCGATCCAGGAACTCAATGCCGCGCATCCTTGGTGGGAACAATCGCAACTTGCCCAGTCATCGCGGGAAGCGCGGCCATCGGGTCAATCCCGTCCATCCCGTCAGTCCGGCCGGGACGCGCCGATCCGCATGGGTCAGCCGATCGCCGAGGACGATTTCACGGTCTCCGACTTCCAACCCAGAAGGACTCCTGCCCCGAGGGTGCGTCCTTCCACCACGCCCGCCGCCCCTGTTGCACCCGTTGCCCCCCGGGCGAGTCGTCCAGCCGCCCCGAGCCCCATTGCGCCAAGAGTCGCCCCGGTCGCTGCGGCAAAACCCCCTGCGCCCGCGCCCCCCGCACCCACTAAAGTCGCCACCGCGCAATCCCCAGCCGCCGCCCCGGGCGCGGCGGGCGTGAAGCCGCCGATTCCCTCGACCTCCCGGATCGACACCTCGCTTGGCCGCAGTTCGACGGGTCTGCCTTTCGGGATCGTCTCCAGTGCGATCGGCTCGCTTGAGGAACGGGTCGACTCGACTGAACTGACGCGCTCGGCGATCGACTTCAACCTGGATCTGCCTGAGATCATCACGTCCTCACCGAACCAGCCAACACCCCCCGCGCCGGCACCGGCGGCCGGACCCACACCGGCAGCCTCGCCCGCCCAGGCCGCATTCAAGCTTGAGCCGCTGGATTTCGACCTGCCCGCAAAGACAGCGCAAGCGCCCGCTCCCGCCGCACAGACCATGGGGCCGGATACGATCCTGCGGCTCGATGACCAGGCCTCGGCCGGCCTTGGCGCAAGCGCGACCAATCTCGCGGGCGAGCAGGCCTCGCTGCAATTCAAGCTGCTCCAGTTCGCAGCCGTGATCGAGCAGGCCACCGAGTTGCAGGACGCGGGCGAGCATACCAAGGCGATCGCCGTCTTGCGCCAATATGTGCTGCGCGACGAGACCATTCCGACCTTGATGTGGCTGATGCTGTTTGACCTGTATCGCAAGGTCAACAAGAAACCCGTCTATGAGGCGCTGGCCGAGCACTTCAACCGGCGCTACAAGCGCACCATGGTGCGCTGGGACGAGGAGCTCGACGCGAAGACGCCTCAGACGCGCCTGTCCGAGAACCCTGACATCGAGCGCCAGTTGAAGGCACGCTGGGGCACGACCGCCGGGCTCGAGATGCTGCGCGGGCTGACCTGCGATCGGGAGCGGTCGGACAACATCATCTTTAACGCCGCGTTACAACGCGACCTGCTCGCACAGGCTAAGATCTTTCCGATCGAAGACAGCGTCTAGGCGGCCCAAAGAGCCAGCCAGCCGCGTCGGGCGCCTGCAACGTTCCCGGGAGAACATCATGCTCAAGCTCTGCGGCTTTGCGGCCAGCAACTACTACAACAAGGTCAAGTTCGCTTTGCTCGAAAAGGGCGTGCCCTTCGAGGAGGTCGTGGTCTGGCCCGACACGTCGGAGGCCTTTTTGGCCAAGACACCGCTTGGCAAGATCCCCTATATCGAGACTGACGAGGGGGTAGTCTCGGAATCCGAACCGATCTGCGAATACATTGAAACGGTCTATCGCGAGGTGCCGCTCCTGCCGAGCGAGCCCATGGCGCGAGCCAAGGCCAGGGAATTGATCCAGTTCGTCGAGCTCTATCTCGAATGGGAGGCAAGGCGGCTCTACTCTGAGGCCTTTTTTGGCGGGAAGGTCTCCGATGACATCAAACAGATTGTGGCCAAGCGCTTGAACCAGGCGTTGGCGGCCTTGCCGCGCCTGACGCCATTGACGCATTTTGCGCTCGGCGAGCGGTTCTCGCTCGTCGACTGCGCCTTGGCCGTGCATCTGCCCACGGTTGGTTTTGCCACCAAGCTGATTTACGGGCATGACATCATGAGCACCCCGCTCATCTCGGACTATCTCGCCCGACTCGCGGCGCGTCCGGCCTTGCAGAAGGTGCTCGCCGATCGCAAGGAAAGCGTCGAAGAACTCGTCAGGCGCCGAACGGGCAGCTGATCACTTCACCAGAGGCGCAAGATAGGGCCAGACATTGGCCAACAGCTTCGGCTGGGCGCTTTCGGTTGGATGAATCCGGTCAGGCTGGAACCATTGCAATTGATCGGCAAAGCCCTCGAAGAGAAACGGCACGAGTGCGGTGTGGTACTGACGGGCGAGATCGGGATAGAGCTTGGCGAAACGCTCGGTGAACTCCCGCCCATAGTTGGGGGGTAGCTGTATGCCCACCAGCAGAACCTGCGCATGCGCGGCCTGGCTCGCCTCGATCATCGCCTTCAGGTTGGATTCGGTTGCGCTAAGTTGCAGTCCACGCAATCCATCGTTGCCACCGAGTTCGATGATGACGATGCCGGGCTTCTCGCGGGCCAGCAGTGCCGGCAGGCGTTCAGCACCCCCACCAGTCGTGTCGCCGCTGATGCTCGCATTGACCACGCTATAATCCTTGTGCTGTTCTTGCAAACGGTCGCGTAGCAGCTTGACCCAGCCCGTGTCGCGAGGCAGTCCGTATTCCGCCGAGATGCTGTCGCCCAAGACCAGGATGGTCCGGGAACTCACCGGGACCGCGCCGGTTGCCGCTTGAGCGCTCGCAGATCCCCATAGTCCAACTGCGATCATTACCAGCCACGCACAGGCGCGGCATTGCCATGGACTTCTCAACATGTCTGAGATCGTGATTGCGGTAGAGGGATTGGGTAAACAGGTCACCGATGCCATCGGGACACTGACGATTCTTGACGATATCACGTTCACCATTCGGGCCGGCGAGACGGTGGCCATCGTCGGGGCCTCCGGTTCAGGCAAGTCGACGCTACTGGGTCTTCTCGCCGGATTGGACCAACCCACGAGCGGTTCGGTTCGCCTCGATGGCGTGGACGTGGGTGCCATCGATGAAGATGCGCGCGCGAAGCTGCGCGCGGCCAAGGTCGGATTCGTGTTCCAGTCCTTCCAGCTCCTACCGCATCTGTCGGCACTGGAGAACGTCATGCTGCCCCTGGAATTGCAGGGCCGGCGCGATGCGCGTGCGCAAAGCCTCGAGATCCTCGCCAAGGTGGGCTTGGCCGAACGGCTGCACCATTATCCGAAAACACTCTCCGGAGGCGAACAGCAGCGCGTCGCGCTCGCGCGCGCCTTCGTCACGGCGCCCGCTGTCCTGCTGGCCGATGAGCCCACGGGAAGCCTCGATGCGACGACCGGCGAGGGCATCATGGACCTGATGCTCGAGATGAACCGCGTGCAGGGCTCGACACTCGTCCTCGTGACTCACGACGGCGGGATCGCGGCGCGCTGCGAGCGCCGCATCACGCTTGCCGCCGGTCACATCGTCAAAGAGGACTGATAGGGTAGAGCGCAGCAGGGATCGTCTAGGGAGCCAGGGGCAGGATGCGCTCCGCACTGATCCGGCCATCGGCGTCCAGGGCGATGTGCACCTCCACCGACGCATGCGCAAAGTGCACGGCATAGATATCGGCCCCCTTCGGTGTCAGCCCCTTGTACTCAAGCGACTGGATCGGCCCCCAGGCGGCGACGACAGGTGCGAGACTCGGTGCCTGCTGGCGCACCAGCGCCGAAAGCCCCGGGGTCATGCGCTCGTAGTCGGGGGCGCCCTTGGCGAGCGCCTCGAAGGAGCGCCGTAGCGCAGTTTCGGTGCCACGAACCGGAACGACACTCTGTACCGCAGCGACATTCTGCACCGGGTTGGGCTCGTCCCTTGCTTCGTGACGTCCCTGATCCTCAGCCAGGCGCACCGCGCGCATCGGCTGGCCTTCGTGGCGCATCACGAGGGCGCCGACCTTGCCATCCGGACCATTCTCAAAACTGAACACATCATCCGACAGTTCAGCAAAAAAGGTGTGGTCGTTCTCGGCCAGGATCTCGCCGGATTCGGAGGCGCCATCGATCTGCAGGTGATCGCCCTGCCGGGAGACCGCCACCACCTTGCCATCCGGCAGTTGGTAGTAGCCCGCCATCCGGTCGAGGATGGTGCCCGCAAGGGGGACGGCCTTGCGGTCCGACAAGAGCTTGACCGGGTCGCCCAGCGCCACCTCGAGGAGTTCGCGCATGAGCGAATCAGCGGCGGCTCCGTTCAGATTGGCCAGAACGATCACCGCCAGTCGCTTGGCCGGAACGTAGGCCATACCCGAATTAAAGCCGTCGATGCCGCCGTTGTGCCAGACGACTTCGGCCCCGCCCGGGCTGGTTGTAATGATGACCCCGAGGCCGTAATGATCCTGGGTGGGTGTCGTCATTTTCTTGAGCGAGGCCGGCGCAAGCAGCTTGCCGCCAAACAGGCCCTCTTCCCAGCGCAGGAGATCTCCGGTCGTGGAGTAAAGGCCACCGGCCGAGAAGGGCACGCTCATGTCGATATGGTCAGCCACGAGAGGCCCCTTCGGTCCGGGCACGTAGCCGACCGCGCGGTGCGGCACCACCTCGGAGTTGAAGTCATAACCCGAGTCCTTCATGCCAAGGGGCACGAAGAGGTTCTCGCGCACGAACCTCGCGTAACTCTCGCCTGTGAGCTTTTCGATCAGATAGCCCAAGAGCACATAGCCCGAATTGCTGTAGCCAAAGCGGCTGCCCGGCGGGAAGTCGAGGGGCTTGTCGCGAAAGCGCGCAACCAGTTGCTCTGGGGAGGTGGGTAGGCCTCGGGTCGTCGCATAGTCGGGAAAGTCCGTGAAGTTCGGAATCCCCGAAGTGTGATGCAGGAGTTCGAAGATCGTGATCGCCTGCCAGCTCGGTGGTACATCGGGGAGATAGCGGCCGATCGGATCGTCGATCTTGAGTTTGCCGCGCTCCTCCAAAAGCAGGATCGACGCGGCCGTGAACTGCTTGGTGAGCGAGCCGATCCTGAACCGGGTCGCCGCAGAGTTGGCGATGTTCCAGTCCAAATCGGCGCTGCCGAAAGCGCGATCGAAGATCGGCCTGCCCTCGCGCGCGACCAGGATCGCGCCCATGAATTGACCATGCGCCACGCGCAGATCGATGGCCCGCTGCATGCGGAGCAGATCATCGCCTGCGCCTGCCCCGACGGGGCAGAGGCAGACTAAGGCGAATATCGCGATGGCAAGCTGGTGACGGGTCATCCGCTGGCGTCCCCGATCGCTCTGTGGAAGAGTCCTTGACGTCGGGATTATCGGGCCCCGGGCCCGAGTGCACAACGGCTCCGAGAGGGTCGTAGGGGCCCTCGACGTTTCCTCGAGGTGACCTAAATGCGATGCGCGCGTGCCTGGCGCACGCGTACGACAAAGCCCGCCGTCTCGGGCTGGGTCTGACGCAAGCGCAACAGGTGATAGGTCTGCGCGATGAGTACGCGCGGGTAAGCGACCCTTAAGAGATCGGCGATCATGCGCCATTCCGCGCGCAGCCCTTTGATTAAGCCGAGTTTTTCGGTTTTTCTGGCCTGCGTGACCTGGGGCCAGTGGGCCACCGCGATCGACAGGCGTTGCTCGATGATGGCACGGTTCATGAAGACCTCGATGCCAAAGCGCGGCAAGGCCCGGACTTCGGCTAAGGCCTGGCTGAGCAGGTCGCGGCGGATGACGCGCTCACCGGACACGAAGTCGAGCCCGAGCGCCCGAAAGATCAAGAGGCTGTTTCGGCGCAGGCTCAGACTGACGTAGGTGCGGCCTGAGAGCACCGGTGCCGCGAGCGCGGTCAGATCCGCCGCCGACAGGCCCTTCAGGTCCGCATCGAGAAGCAAGAGGAGTTCGTTGCGGGCGGCGGCAACCCCCGTCGCCATCGCATAGCTCTTTCCGCGGTTTTCTGGATGAATCACGAGGCGCACGGAGGGGAAGCGCCGCACCACTTCAGCCGTGCCATCGGTTGAACCGTCGTCGACGACGATCACCTCGTCGATGAGCCCGTGGCTTGCGGCGATGGCCAGACCCTGGGCGATCCGGGGCGCCTCGTTGTAGGCGCAGATGATGCAGGAGATGCGAGCATGGGGTCCGGCCAGAACCGGTAAATTCATATCGGGAAATCCTCAGACTACCGCGGTCGACGGAAATCGGTCGGCCCGTCCGGTCCCTGCTGTTACAGGTAACGCGATGCTAGACGAATTTCAAGACGTTTCTTTGACGCTCGAAATTGCTCCGCCGCGGGTTGCGCCTTGGAGCAATGGAAATGCGACCTCAAAGGATCCAGAGGTCGACCTGCGGATATACGGGCCAAATAGCCGGTGCAGGGGACGCCGCAACCTCCGGAGTCAAGGCCGCCTCGGGCTCAGGCTGCTTGACTGGATTGCAAGGAAAGCATTACTTTAAGTAATACTGTAATACTCCGGGGATTCGAGATGGAAGCGGAAGCGACGACCTTAACCAGCAAAGGTCAGGTGACGGTGCCAAAGGAGGTTCGCGAGCGTGTTGGGCTCAAGCCTTGCGACAAGGTCATGTTCACGGTCCTCAGTAGTGGCACGGTCGTGATGCGGCCCAAACGAGGGTCGCTTGTCGGGATGGCCGGCATGCTCAATCGTCCGGACCTGTCGCGATACCAATGTTCTCGTTCGCCTACTCCTTGACGACGAACCGACTCAATCGGAGTTCGCCCGGGCGTTCGTTCGCCGCCAGCATGATGCGCAAGAGCCGGTCCACCTACTTCTGGGCACCCTTCTAGAAACCGAATCGGTGCTGCGTAGTCGGTATCGAATTCCTAAGGAAGACATCGCACGCGTCTTTGCGATGCTGCTCGAACGATCCGACGTCGCAGTGGAGGACGAGCGCGCCTTCGAAGAGGCGTTGTTCAACTGGCGCGATAGCGATGGGGTGGACTTCACAGATGCTCTCCTTTGCGCCCGGACCTGGTGTTTGGGAGTCGAACGCTTCGTAACCTTCGATGCGCGTGCCGCTCGGCTGCCGCATGCCGAGTTACTCGAGTAGTGCCTGCGCAAGAGTCCAGCGTCCCGCGGTCACTACGGGTCAGTTCACGAAACGAGGATTCATTCAAGCTTAGCCAGGCTCGACTGGTACGCTCGCTCAATGCACGAACTAAGGCAACTGGGGATAGTGAGGAATTGCCTGATCAAGACAAACCCACGGTTGCGCACTGGATGTCCAGATGTCGAACATCGGCTGAAACTCCGAATGCGTGTCCAGCGTGGCAAAGCGGATGGACATGACTGCTGGAGCCGTTTCGCTCTGCGCGAATAGTGGAGTGCCACAATCGCGGCAAAAGCTGCGAGTCGCGAGCCTACCGCTGCCTGCACGAACTGAGTACGTCCCCGGCGTACCGGTGATCTCTGTGTCGGATACGAGGACGACGACACCGGAAGCGAAAGGAGCGCCACTGGAGAGTTGGCAGTCTTTGCAATGACAGTTGAGCATCGCGACTGGCGCCCGCGCACACACGTAGCGGATCGCTCTGCATGCGCACCCGCCGGAAAATGGACCCGTCATGGTTGAAGTTCCCTTCTCTGGCCTGAACGCGGACTTCGAAGCGATGCCTGGCGTGCGTTATTACGCGAAGCGCGGCACTGGGTAAGAGGATGCTGCGTTCCGATATGCCGGTATGAATCCCGGATTGACGTTTCGCGAGCAGTTCGCCGGCGGCGCGGTATTCATACGATTATCCGATCGATAACAACCTTGCAAAGCGACAATGTAAGCCTTCCATGGCACGAACGAGCTGAAACGGCTCTTTTGGAATGGACCTAGTGGACTACGCGGGCGGCTAGACCGAGGGTCTTGGCAGCCTCCAAGAATCGCCTATCACGCGTCCAAATTGACGTGGAGGGATACAAGCGAGCCGCAGCAAGCAGGTGTACGTCGATGTATTCAAGACCTCGACCGTGGAGACGATGAGTTTCGATGAAACCAAACACCTCCTCATCCTGTGCGACGGGTACCTGTGGAAGCTCACTCATCGCGCCGAGAATAGATTTCCGGTTCTTTAAGTTTCCCAACGCGAGTTCGCCCAGGACGAATGGGTGTCCCAAGACGGCACCAGCATTCAACAGGCCAGCGAGCTGCGCATCGGTCCGCCGCAAGTGGTCCACCCAGACCGAGGTATCGACCAATATCACCTGGGCTCCGAGCGACGACGCGGGGTCGACTTCAACCCGGGCTCTGTGCCGCCGAGAAGCGCCAAGCGCCGAGCGCTTTCCCTTTGAATGAGCGCTCTAAGTGCCTCCCGAAGGAGCGTTGATTTTTCCGTCGCGCCCGTCAGTTCCTGCGCTTTGGCTACCAAATCGTCGTCCAACGCCACAGTGGTTCGCATGGCTTTCTCCTCGCTTAGCCACAAATGATAGCATCAAACGATGCTCAAAATCGTGCCAGAACCGCCAAGAACTTGCGCTGTACCGAATTCCGTCACGTATGATCGGGCTCGGCTTTGGGTCAACTGCGTAGTAACGCCCGCCGAAAAGGGTGTTACTACGCTGTTGACCCAAGACCACCCCGAAAGCTAGTACTGGCGCGGGTTTCCAGACGTCGGCGGCTCAGAATCAGAGAGATTTCGGCCACTGTGCTTTCCGCCATAATAAGTGAACGTTAGTTCACCGTCAGCCGTTCTCTCAAGCCACGTCCCTTCCGGCGTTGGGGGGTGCGTGGACACCGACGTAGCGGGCTTGAAATACTCCCTGCAGCTCAGATATTTAGCTTTAATCGAGGCTGTTGAAGTGCAGCAAGAAAAGAAGACGCTTGTTGACGGTACTTGCACTTTTCTGCCTTGGTCGCTATACCTGTCGTCGAGTCGGGAGCACTGACAAGCTGCAGTGCGCTGGACGATTGTTCCACCTGACTTACCTCTTCTAAGGGCTGCCTTTCGGGCAGCCCTTTTTCATTCTGGGGTTACATGCATCTCCTCTACCTTGACGAGTCCGGCAACCCGAACGACGTCCAAGATAAGTTCTTTGTGTTGGCGGGCTTCTCCATCTTCGAAAGGCAATGTCACTGGATGGACGCTGCGATGACTCGAATCGCCCAGAGATTCGATGCCCCGAATCCGTCTTCGGTGGAGTTTCGTGGTGCCCCGATGCGGAACGGCAAGGGCGAGTGGAGCAGCCGAACGCCTGCCGACAAGATACAAGCGGTCGCGGATATCTTCGCCCTGCTTTCGGAAAAGCAGCTGAAGGTCCGCCTGTATGGTTCGGTCATCGAAAAATCTCTGCTCCCGATTGACGAAATCCTCCCCCACTCCTTCGAAAATTTAGCGAGCGAGTTCGATAGCTTTCTCGCGCACCAGTACACCCAATACGGGCAAGCCCAACGCGGGATAGTCATACTGGATAAAAGTCACTACGAACACCAAATCCAGGGATTGTCCTACCTGTTCAAGCATGTAGGGCACTCTACGGGAAAGCTTCGCAATTTCGCCGAAGTTCCGTTGTTTCTCGTGACTTGGTGGCGGGCACGCCAAGCCAGCGCTGCCAGAATTTCGGCGAATGCGGCATTGGCGTACCTCGAGGTACGGTCGAAAACCCGCAAGGATGCTAGTTCTCCGTCTTGGGTTGGGTCAACAGCGTAGTAACACCCGCCGAAAAAGTAAAACCCCCAGAAGGCCGAAGTCCAGAGAGGGTTCGAAGCAATTCTTTCTCGACCAACCCATGAACAGATGAAGCGCTGGGCTTGCCCATTCGGGGCGCTTTACTTTCCTACAATCCCCAATCTGTGGCGAATACTCCACACATTGCCAGGACCCCTGGATAACCCTGCCATCAGGCTCAGCTACCGTGCTTCGCTCGCCCACCACCTGGGGCAGGCCGCGCCACGCTGTTCAATTCGCTCCGGATGGCCGCGATCAGTTCCGAGGCGGCCAGACCGATCGGGCCCGTGCCTTCAGCGACGAGCCGGTCGGCGGCGCGTCCATGTAGCCAGACTCCTCCGAGTAGAGCGTGCCAGGCACTCCAACCCTGCGCGAGGAGGGCACCGAGAAGCCCTGAGAGAACATCGCCTGTGCCAGCGCTTGCCAGCCCAGGATTGCCGGTGGGATTGATGGCCCAGTTGCCATTGGGAGCGGCAAGAACGCTGCCCGCGCCTTTCAATACCACGTACGCGTCCAGTTTCTGGGCGATCCGTTTGGCAGCGCCGATCCGATCGAGCTGGACCGTCGCCACATCGGTGCCCAAAAGCCGGGCCGCTTCGAGCGGATGGGGCGTGACGATCGAGGGGCCCTCGCGCGTACGCAGCGCTTCTGCGAGGCTGGGATCTGCAGAGACCGCGTTCAAGGCATCGGCATCGACCACCAAAGGGATCGGATTTGAAAGCAGCGCTCTGAAGGTATCGGGCTCGGCAAGCGGCTCGCCCAAGCCCGGGCCCACGATGGCAGCCGACAGTTTCAGGCCTTCGAAACTCCTACGCAGCATGAGTTCGGGATGGATCGGATCCACCGGCGGCGCATCGGCCCCGGGCAGGTTAAGGTAGACCCGGCCCGCGCCACCCAAAAGACCCATGCGCGCGGCAAGAAAGCCCGCGCCAACCATGCCTTCGGCTCCCGCCAGAACTCCGAGATTACCGAACTGGCCCTTGTTGCTGTTCTTCGGGCGTGCCCGAAGTTCCACAGAAAAGCGCTCTGGACCCGAGAGAAAACCAACCGGCGCATCTCCGACCGTGCCGAGAGCATCGACGGACACCTCGCCCGCGTAGTCCGGGCCATCGCCCGTAAAGAGTCCGGGCTTCGCCCCAAGAAAAGTCAGCGTGTGTGTGGCGCGCACAGCCGTGCCCAATACCTGACCCGTGTCTGCGGTCAGACCGCTCGGGATGTCGATCGCGAGCACAGGTCGCGCTGTGCGCGCCTGCCAGGCGTTCAGGCGCGTGATCCAATCGGCAGCCGGTTCGGGAACGGGTTTGTTCAGGCCGATCCCAAAGAGCCCGTCGAGGATGATGCTTGCCGAGTCGAACCCGGGGCTCGTCTTTACGCCGCCTCCCAGGGCCTGCCAGCGTAGCCACGCACGCAGCGCGTCGCCCTTGAAGCTCTCGGCGGGAACGAGAAGGGCGACTTCGACTTCGATCCCCAAGGTCTTCAGCTCGGCGGCTGCCGTGAGGGCATCGCCACCGTTATTACCCGGTCCTGCGAGAACCACGACGGGACCCGCGATTTCGGCTGCGCGGTGCGTGGACCAGAGCGCAACCGCGCGGCCCGCACGGTCCATCAATGTGCCTGCAGGCAGGCCCTTCTGGGCATGCGATTCGAACTCGCGCAGCTCTGCACTCGTGTAGAGCGATATGGACTTTGCAGGTTCAGGCAGAGGCATCTGTTAAGCGTAGCGTGCGATGGTGAGGCCGTCGAGCGCTATCTCGGGTACTTTGCCGGTCACGAGGTCCGCAAGAATGCGCCCCGAACCTGCTGCCATGGCCCAGCCGGTCGAGCCGTGCCCAAGATTCAGCCAGACCCTGGGTACGCGGCTTGTCCCCAGAAGAGGAGGGCCATCAGGCAGCATCGGCCGCGCCCCCGTCCAGTAGGTGGCGCGGCTGTAGTCGGCCGCGCCAGGAAACCAGTCGCGTGCCACTTTGATCAAGGTGGCCAACGCCGCCTCGCGAGGTTTCAGGTCGCGCCGGCCGAGTTCGGCCGTACCTGCGATCCGGATGCGCTGTCCCATCCGCGTGATGGCCACCTTATAGGCCTCGTCCATGAGAGCATGAAGCGGCGCATAGGTGGGCTCGCGGATGGTGACCGTTGCTGAATAGCCCTTCACGGGATAGAGCGGAACGCGCATGCCAAGCGGGCGCAAGAGGCGCGCTGAATCCACGCCGGTCGCGAGCACCACCGCATCGGCAGGCAGGCGCAGGTGCTCGGTCGCAACGACCACCCCGGACGCGGCCGACTCGATCCCGAGCACGCGCGCGCCGAACGAGTAGGTGACGCCGCGTGCGGCCGAGAGGTCGCGCAAGAGCCTGGCGAAGAGCGGGCAGTTCCCGCTCTCGTCATCAGGCAGATGGAGTCCGGCCACAAGCGGGTTCTCCGAGAGCCCCGGTTCGACCTCGCGGCATTGGGCTGCGCTAAAGAGCGTGTGCCGCACACCGGCCGCCTTTAGCATCTCCAGTCCCGGTTGCGCAAGCTCCAGATCGCGCTCGCTACGAAACAACTGCAAAAGGCCCTCGCTTTGCTCGTATTGGAGTTCGTGCTCCTCGCGCAATGCGTGCAGCTGGATGCGGCTGTAGAAGGCGAGCCGCTGCATGCGTTCCCGGTTCACCCGGTAGCGCTCGGGTGTGCATTGGCCGAGCCAGCGGATCGCCCAGAGCCAGAGCCTTGGATCAAGGTTCGGTCGAAACACGATCGGCGCGTCTTTCTCGAAAAGACTCGCCAGGACTTTCTTCGGCATCCCCGGGGCAGCCCATGGCGTCACATACCCGGGTGCGATCACTCCGGCATTGCCAAAGCTCGCCTCCTGGGCGACGCCAGAATGGCGCTCGAGGACCGTGACTTGGCAGCCCGCGGCGTTGAGATAATAGGCAGTGGATACGCCAATGATGCCGGCGCCAACGACGATGACGTGCATTCTGAATGCGGTTCTGGTTCGTGGCTTGGAATGCGCTTGGAGTGCCCTTGGATGCTGAGCGCGCGCGCCTTGGGCACAGCTCGGAGCCGCCGGGCTCGGCGCGGCTTGTCATTATCGGCGTTTCGCGGACTTGTGAGCGAAGCCAATCCAAAGTAAATTGTCGAGAAGTTATACGCAAAACTGCAGCGAAGAAGCTGCGACAAATACGGAGACGAAGCCGGTTTTTGCGCAGCGAAAGCGTCTCGCGGAGGGCGCCGTAAGACCCGAATATCAATTCACCGGTGCGCTTTTCGAGCCGGTCAAGGAGTGGCAATGGCAGCACGCAAAACGACGGGTAGCTCTGGGGCAAAAGCCGCATCCGAGGGGCCAGGCAGCGAGAAGCAGGGCATCGTATCCTCCGCCCACCTCGTCTCGGAAAGAAGCCCGGAACTCTCCGAGTTCGAATTTGGGCTCATCATCTGCTGGAACGCCTACAGCCGCTGGGCCGTGCGCTGCATGGCCGCGGCGGGACTGCCGGATCTGGCCATCACAGATGTCAACGTGCTGCATCACGTGAACCATCGCAGCCGGAAGAAGAAGCTGGCCGACCTGTGCCTCATCCAGAATGTCGAGGACACCCACGTGATCAGCTATTCCTTAAAAAAGCTGATCGCCCTTGGAGTCGTTGAGAGCGAACGCGCGGGCAAGGAAGTGCTTTATTCGATCACGCCCGAAGGGCGCGCGGTGGTGGTGCGCTATCGGGAGATCCGCGAGCGTTGCTTGATCGAGGGGCTCGGACCCGATACCGGTTTGAATCCGGAGATCGGTGAGGTGGCGCGGCTCTTGCGGAGGCTCTCGGGGCACTACGACCAGGCTGCGCGGGCTGCGGCGTCGCTCTAACCTCTGTCACGGCCGCCTTCGAGGGTCAACGTCCCTCTGTGCGGTGGCTGTGATTGGAACTGCCCCGATCAAACCGGAAACGGAGTGGGCTCTTTTCAACTTTTCGCGAGATCCAGGGGTCGCGGGACGTTTCGCGGGTGCGTGTCGCCGCCTGAGGCGCGAGGCGATCAGTGACTTGCAGGATGTCGACATCTGTCAAATCACTCCATCAGTCCTGGAAGAGGTTATTGCGCTGCTTGAGACCTATCCGCTGCGGGCGATGGATGGTCTCCATGTTGGTTGCGCACAGGTCGTCGCCCCGGAGATTTTCGTTTCTGCAGACCACCGCCAACTGGCTGCGGCGAGAAAGGTCGGATTGAAGGTCGTAGACGTTTCCTGACAAAATGACGCTTTGCGCATGCCTGGATTTCGAGATGCGATACAGAAACCGCTCGATGACCTCATGCTGGAGCGCCTGCTGAAAACTCGTTCCCCTTCATTGCGATGGGTTACGCAGCCTTGCAAGTATGGAAGCAACTGGGCTGGTCACACTATGCTCTGCGGCAAGATCCCCGCCGACGTCGATGCGCAGGCCCCTTTAGACCCGGCGGTCGGTCACGAACATCTTGCCCGGTTGATGAGTGATGCACAGCGGAATCGGGCTTTGGGTCACGATCGCCTGGGGCGTGACGCCGCAGGCCCAGAACACCGGTACTTCGCCGGCGTGTATGCGGACCGGATCCCCATAGTCTGGCCGGGCGATGTCGGTTATGCCCAACAATTCCGGATGTCCGATATGCACAGGAGCACCGTGGGCGTTCGGAAAGCGCGCTGAGATCTCGACAGCAAGGGCCACTTGTGCGCTTGGGATCGGACGCATGCTGACCACGAGTGGTCCCGCAAAACGCCCGGCTGCTCTGCACGGGACATTGGTACGGTACATCGCGACGTTCAGATTCTCCTCGATATGCCGCAGCCTGATGCCCGCTTCGATCAACGCGGCTTCGAAAGAGAAGCTGCAGCCGATCAAGAAGGTGACGAAATCTTCCTGCCAAAGACCTGCGATCGAGGCGGGCTCTTCGGCAAGGCGGCCGCTACGATAGAGCCGGTAGCCGGGCAGGTCGGTGCGGATGTCGGCATCGGGCGCCACGCTTGGCGCGACAACGCCCGGCTCGAGGACATCGACCAAGGGACAGGGCTTGGGATTACGTTGACAAAAGAGCAGGAATTCAAAGGCGAATTCGCGGGGTAGGATGACGAGATTGGCCTGCAGATACCCGGGCGCAACACCCGCCGTGGGTCCGTTCCAGAGGTCACTGCGGCAGAGGGCGCGAATCTCCGCGCCGGTCTGCGTGGCAGCCGTCCCTAAGGGATCTGTGAAGGAATCCGCGAAGGGATCTGTGATGCGATCTGTGAGCTGCCTCATAGTCCGAGATAGGCCTTTCTGACATCGTCCGAGGCGAGAAGCTCGCTGCCGCTGCCTTCGAGCACGATACGCCCGCTTTGGATCACATAGCCATGATCGGCGATCGCGAGCGCCTTGTGCAAATTCTGCTCCACCAGAAGGATCGACACTCCCCTGGCATTGATCTCCTGGATCGTCTCCAAGACCTTGGTCACAAAGCGCGGCGCGATCCCCCAGGAGGGCTCGTCGAGCATCAGGAGTTTCGGCCGAGCCATCAAGCCGCGGCCGATCGCGAGCATCTGCTGCTCGCCCCCGCTCATGGTCCCGGCAAGCTGTGTGCGTCGCTCTCTGAGGATCGGAAACCAGGTGAAGACCTGCTCGAGACTGGCCGCGATCTCGTCCGGATCCTGGCGGCTGTAGGCTCCCAACTGCAGATTGCGCAAGACCGAGAGCCGCGCAAAGAGCCGCCGGCCCTCCGGCACCAGACTGAGCCCGAGATTGACCCGCTCGTGGGCCGGCACCTCGTTGATCGAGGCCCCGCCCAAGCGGATCTCGCCCGCGTCGGTCGCGTTCAGACCAGCGATTGCCCTGAGCGTCGTCGATTTGCCGTTGCCGTTGCCTCCGACGAGTGCGACGATCTTCCCCTCGGGCACGTCCAGGTCGACCGCGAGGACCGCCGGGACCCCGCCGTAGCTCACCTTCAGATCGCGTACTTCGAGCATCCTAGGCTCCGAGGTAGGCCGCGATGACCTGGGGATCGTTGGCGATCGCTTCGGGACTGCCTTCAGCAAGCTTTCTGCCATAGTCGAGTACGACGATCCGGTTGGCGATCGGCATGATGCCCTCGAGGACGTGTTCGACGACGAGGCAGGCGATGCCCGCGTCGCGGATTTTCTGGACCACCTCGGCCGCCCGTTGCACCTCCGTCGGGTTCAGACCGGCCATGACCTCGTCTAAGAGCAGGAGGAGCGGCTCTAATGCGAGCGCGCGCGCGACCGCAAGCCGGCGCTGCTCGCTCGTCGTCAAGCTCGCAGCCGGCGTGTCGCCCAGATGGGCGAGACCCGTAAAATCGAGCCAATGGCGCGCGCGCTGCCTTGCCAGGGCCAGTCGATGGGTCTTCAGAAGAGCCGCCACCATGACGTTCTCAAGTGCTGTCATGCTCGTAAAGGTGCGGGCAATCTGGAAGGTGCGCGCCACGCCAAGTGCGGCGCAGCGCTCCGGAGGAAGGCCCGCAAGCGCCTTCTCGCCAAGCCAGATCGCCCCCGAACTCGGCGCCGTATACCCGGCAATACAGTTGAAAAGCGTCGTCTTGCCCGCCCCATTGGGCCCGATCAAGCCGACGATCTCGCCCGCCTCCACCGCAAAGGAGATGTCTTCATTGGCGACGAGTCCGCCGTAATGTTTGGAGACCTGCTCCAAGCGCAGGAGGCTCACGGCCGCGCCTTGCCAAAGAGGGATCTCTTCGAGCGCAACCAGCCGAGCACGCCCTGTGGATAGTAGACCGCGATGACGACAATCAAGAGCGCATAGACGATCAGATCGCTACCCCGACCGGAACCTCCAAAGAGCGTGCGGGTGGTCCGCTCGATCACGGTCAAGACCCCGGCGCCCACGACCGGGCCGAAGAGCGTGCCCACGCCGCCCAGGATGGCCGACAGCGCGATCTTGATCGACAGGCCCGTCGAGAGCACCGAGGCCGGGTCGATATAAAGCTCCTTTTGCGCGTAGAGGCTGCCGCCCATGCCGGTCAGGAAGCTGCTGACGGCAAGCGCGAGCTGTTTGTAGCGGGACAGACTGACCCCCACGCTCTGTGCGGCATCGGGCTCGTCCTTGATCGCGCGAAAGTAGTAGCCCAGATAGCTCTCCTCGATGGCCCAGTTGACCGCCAGTGAGAGCACCAGAAGACCGAGCGCGAGATAGTAGTAGGGCAGCTTGGAGGCGAAGATCATCACCTTCCAGCCGTCTTCGTCCATCGGCAGCGTAAGCCCGACCGCGGCTCCGGCGAACTCCCAGTTATTAAAAAGGATCTGGGTGATTTCGGCGACGGCGATCGTGGCCATGGCAAAGTAGTGCCCGCGCAGCCGAAAGCACGACCAGCCCACCGGCAGGCTCGCCGCCATCGCGACGAAGCCCCCAAGAAGCATGCCCAACCAGGGATTCACGCCATAGCGCGTGAAGGCCAGCGTCGAGGTGTAGGCACCGATCCCGTAGAAGGCCGCATGTCCGAGCGAGATCTGGCCGGCATAGCCCCCGATGATGTTCCAGGCCACGCCCAGTTGGGCGGCCATCAGCGCCAAGATCAACACGTTCTGATAACTCGGGCTTGAGATGAGTAGCGGCAGCACGATGAAAACCGCCAGTGCGAGAAGCGCAAGAATCGCACGGCGCCCCATCGCGCGCCGGGGCAGGGCGGGCGCGCCTTCGGCGAGGAGGGCCTTCGGCGCGGATTCCATCAGGCCTTGCCCAAAAGGCCCCGCGGCCGGAACATCAAGACCAAGAGAAAAAGACCCAAGACGATGGCCATCTTGTATTGCGGCCCGACGAGAAGTCCCCCCATGACCTCGACCACGCCAACGAGGATCCCCGCCCAGAAGGCCCCAGCGACGCTGCCAAAGCCGCCGAGGTTCACGACCACGAAGGCGATCAGGATGAAATTCGCGCCCACCTCCGGAAAGATCGGAAAGAAGGTCGACAACAGTCCACCCGCGACCCCCGCGCAGGCGGCACCCAAGCCCCAGGCCAGCATGAACATCTTCTCCGAATTGATGCCCATAAGGCGCGCGGCCTCGCGATCAGCAGCTGTTGCCTCGAGCGCGATGCCGGTGCGCGTGCGCGTCAGAAAAAAGTAGACGGCCCCTGTCACCACCACTGCACCGGCCGCGGCCGAGAGTTCAGGCAGCCCGAACTGGATGCCGCCCAAGCCCACGTGACCTGAGACGAGGCTCTTGGAGATCATGCGGAAGTCAGGCTTCCAGAGAAACTGCGCAATGCCGCGAAACAGGATCATGAGCCCGAAGGTCGTGAAGATCTGCGAGAGCATCGTGGCATCGCGGATCCTCTTGATGACGAGCTTGTAGAGGAGAGCCCCAAGCGCAAAAAGCATGAGTGCCGTCAAGGGCAGGCTAAAGAGGGGATCAAGGGCAAAGAGCGCAAACAGCCAGAAACTCGAGTACATCCCGAGCATCAGGAATTCGCCATGCGAGAAGTTGACGATGTCCATGACGCCAAAGATGATGGTGAGCCCGATTGCGACCAAGGCATACACGAGGCCGATCAAAACGCCCGAGACCAAGGCCTGCACGAGGATCTCAACGCTCAAGCCCATCTCCCGAAGTCGGGATGGACCCGCTGTGGCGACTGTTGCGACTGTGGCGCCCGGGCGCACGCACAGGGGCAAGAAGGAGGAGGGGAGTTCAAGCGAGTGGCCCCGCGACTACTTGCGCTGATCCCATTTGGGCATCGGCCAGACGACATCGTGCGCGGCGAGTTCGAACGGCCATACGGTCGTGTACTTGCCACCGATGATCTGCACGAGGATTCCAGAACCCAGCTCGTTTTGACCCGTGGCATCGAACTTCACACCCTTCCAGGGCATGATGAGCTTCTCGCCTGCAATATTGGTCTCCGCGAGCGCCTTGCGGATCGCTTCGGGATCGGTCGAGCCCGCGCGGCCCAAGGCGTCGGCGAGCACCATCATGCCCGTGAACGAGCGCGCCGAATTCCCCGTGAAGTTCGCCTTGTAGCGGGAGAAGTAGAGATCGTTGACCTGTTTGATGAGGGGATTGCGCGCGGCCAGGTCGAGCGACCAGACCTCGCGGCTGATCACATAGTCGGCGTCCTTGCCCAGCGTACGGATGAATTCGGTGTCGGAGAATCCGGCATCGTTGGCCAGGATCATGTCGGGTGTCACGCCCAGCTCCTTATAGGAACGCATCGACAAGAGCGCGTCCCCGAGGTAGGACGACTGCATGATGACCTGGGGTTTGGCGGCCTTTAGGGTCTGGATCTCTGAGGTCAACTGGGTGCTGTTGGCCGGATAGTTCACCGATGCGACGAGCTTGTAGCCTTGCTCGTCGGCGAGCCTGGTCTCAAGCTTGGTCGTCTCGGTCCCCCAAAGCGTATTCTCGTTAAAGAGCCCGAGCTCTTTCACCTCGATGCCCTTCTTGGCTTTGAGCTCCTTTAAGAACTCGAAAAAATTAGCCACGAAGAGATTGTCGTGCGGGGTCGTGCGAAAGAACCATTTGAACTTGCGCTCGGTCAGACTCGCCGAGGACGATTCGGGATTGACAAAGGGGATCTTGTAGCGCTCGGCGATCGCGCTCGCCGTCGCGGTGACGTTGCTGTTGTAACAGCCGATCAGGGCGACGACCTTCTCGTCGGTGATGAGGCGCTCGGCCTCGGAGGCGCCGATCTGTGGATTGCTCTGATGGTCCGCAAAGACGAGCTTGATCTTGGCGCCTTTCTGGCTCGCGATGCCGCCACCGGCTGAGCCTGGCAGCCCGGGAATGTCTTTCGCCCCATTGTTGATGATGTCGACCGCGAGTTCGAGAGCTTGCTTGAGTTCCGCGCCGGTGGATGCCGCGGGGCCCGTCAACGGATAGATGGCACCGATGCGGATCTCCTGCTGGGCAAGACCCGCTGTGCTCGCTCCAAGGAGCATTGCGCCAAACAGCCAGCCAGAGAGTAATCTTTTCAGTTTCATGCATTTCTCCTTGTCGAGCTCTGATGAACCCAGGCCACGGCAGACCGATCTCTACCCCCGAATCGGGCCGCCACCTTCTGCGCTGCAAAAAAACTTCTTGAAGTGTAAAGAGCGTCCGATTAAAATGTCAACACTTTATCGATAATTTGTAAACAACAAATTCCCGAGGGGCCACGCAACCGATGCGAGAGAAGCTATGAGTCGTCAAGACCAACCGGCAGGTGCTCTACCGTGGCAGTTCTGGATCGACAGAGGGGGCACCTTCACGGACATCGTCGGGCGCACCCCCGCTGGGGGCATTGTCACCCACAAGCTGCTCTCGGAGAATCCGGAACAGTACCGCGATGCGGCGGTCGCCGGAATCCGCCACCTGCTCGGGCTCGCCCCGGGTGAGCCGATCCCTGCCGGCTTGATCGAAGCGGTCAAGATGGGCACGACCGTTGCCACCAATGCGCTCTTGGAGCGCAAGGGTGAACCGACGGTGCTCGCCATTACGCGCGGCTTTCGCGACGCGCTGCGCATCGCCTACCAGAACCGGCCCAAGCTCTTCGAACGCCAGATCGTGCTCCCCGAACTGCTCTACGGCGCCGTCGTCGAGATCGACGAGCGCGTCTCGGCCACTGGCGAAAAGCTGGTCCCGCTTGACCTCGAGGCGGCCCGCAAGGCACTCGCCCCCCTGCGCGCAGCCGGATTTCGCTCCTTGGCGATCGTGCTCCTGCATGGCTATCGCTATCACGCCCACGAGGCGGCCCTGGCGGAACTCGGCCGCGAACTCGGCTTCACCCAGATCTCGGTGTCGCATCGGGTCAGCCCGCTCATGAAACTCGTCTCGCGCGGCGACACAACGGTCGTGGACGCGTATCTGTCGCCGATCCTAAAGCGCTATGTCGATCAGGTGGCAAGCGAGTTGGGGCCCGCCGAGAAAGGCTTCTCGCAGACGCGGCTCATGTTCATGCAGTCCTCGGGCGGCCTGACGGACGCGCAGAAGTTCCAGGGCAAGGACTCGATCCTCTCGGGACCTGCCGGCGGCATCGTCGGCATGGCACGTACCAGTGAGCTGGCCGGATTCAAGAAGGTGATCGGCTTCGACATGGGGGGCACCTCGACGGACGTGTCGCACTACGCGGGGGCATTCGAGCGGGTCTTTGAGACCCAGGTCGCGGGCGTGCGCATGCGCGCGCCAATGATGAGCATTCACACGGTCGCAGCCGGCGGCGGCTCGATCCTGCACTTCGACGGCGCCCGCTTAAGGGTCGGGCCCGATTCGGCGGGTGCCAATCCGGGACCTGCGAGCTACCGGCGCGGGGGGCCCTTGGCAATCACGGACTGCAACGTGCTGCTCGGCAAGATCCAACCCGAATACTTTCCGAAGGTCTTCGGCCCCTCGGGCGATGAGCCGCTCGATGCGACGCGCGTCAAGGAACTGTTTGAGGCTCTGGTCTTGGAGATCCGCAAAGCGTTGAAACGCGATCTCTCGGCCGAAGAGCTGGCCGAGGGATTCATCGAGATCGCCGTCGGCAACATGGCAAACGCCATCAAGCAGATCTCGGTGCAACGTGGCCACGATGTCACCGAATACGTGTTGACCTCCTTTGGCGGTGCCGGCGGCCAGCACGCCTGCCTCGTCGCCGATGCGCTGGGCATGACGCGCGTCTTCGTGCACCCGCTTGCAGGGGTCCTTTCAGCCTACGGGATGGGCTTGGCCGAGCAGAGCGCAATCCGCGAGCGCTCGCTCGAAGTCGAACTCTCCGAGGCGGCGCTCACGGTACTCGAGGAGGCGCTCGTTGAACTCGGAATCGAGGCGCGCCGCGAGCTCATCGAGCAGGGGGTCGCTTCGGACCATATCGAGCTGGAAGAGCGGGTGCAGCTGCGCTATGGCGGCACCGATACGGCTTTGTCGGTCGCCTCTGGCCCATGCGCTGCGATGATTGCGGAGTTCGAGACGCTCTACCGGCGCCGCTATGCCTTTCTGATGCCCGGGCGCCCGCTCGTGATCGAGTCGATCGCCGTCGAGGCGAAGAGCTCCTGGTCGGGACTGTCGGACAAGCCCGAGCCGGTCGACGCGCCCGCGGCGCCCTTGGCTGCCGCAGCGCGCGTCCCTCTCTTTGCCCAAGGCAAATGGCACGACGCGCCGCTTTATCGGCGCACCGACGCCCGCCCCGGGGATCGGATGCCAGGTCCTGCGATCATCGCCGAGGCCAATGCGACGACCATCGTCGAGCCGGGTTGGCAGGCCGAAGTCACGCCCTTGGATCACATGGTCCTCACGCGCGTCACACCCCGTCTTGCGGCGAGGTCTGTCGGGACCGAGGTCGATCCGGTCATGCTCGAGATCTTCAACAATCTGTTCATGTCGATCGCCGAGCAGATGGGCTTAAGGCTGCAGAACACGGCCCACTCGGTCAACATCAAGGAGCGGCTCGACTTCTCCTGCGCACTGTTCGACGCGCTGGGCAACCTCATTGCGAATGCCCCGCACATGCCCGTGCATTTGGGCTCGATGGGGGAGAGCATCAAGACCGTGATCGAAGGGAACCGGGGCAAGATGGTCGCAGGCGACGTCTTTGTGCTGAACGATCCCTATCACGGCGGCACGCACCTGCCTGATGTCACCGTGGTGACTCCGGTTTTCGATGAAGGTGGCGAGGCGATATTGTTCTATGTTGCCTCACGCGGCCACCACGCCGACATCGGCGGGATCACTCCAGGCTCGATGCCGTCCGACTCGACCGTTCTGGAAGAGGAGGGGGTTCTGATCGACAACGTGAAGCTGGTCGACGGGCGCTCCGGCCTTTTCCTGGAAGAGGAGATGCGCAGCCTCCTCCTTGGCGCGCGCTATCCAGCCCGCAATCCCGAACAGAACCTGGCCGATCTCAGGGCCCAGGTGGCCGCCAACCAGAAGGGCGTCGAAGAGCTCGCCCGCATGGTCGAGCATTTCGGGCTACCGGTGGTTCAGGCCTATATGCAGCACGTGCAGGACAACGCCGAGGAAGCCGTGCGCCGCGTGATCACGGCGCTTGGCTCCGGACAGTTTGAGCTCCCTCTGGACAATGGCGCGGTCATCAGGGTCAAGGTCGAGGTAGACCAGGAGCGCCGCGAGGCCCACGTGGACTTCACCGGCACCTCGGCCCAGCAGGAGAACAACTTCAATGCGCCCCAGGCGGTCTGCATGGCCGCCGTCCTCTACGTGTTTCGAACACTGGTCGACGACGACATTCCGTTAAATGCGGGTTGCCTAAAGCCGCTTCGGGTGCGCATCCCGGACGGCTCGATGCTCAAGCCGCGCTATCCGGCGGCCGTGGTATCGGGTAATGTCGAGACGTCGAGCTGCATCACCAATGCGCTCTATGGGGCGCTTGGCATCATGGCCTCGGCCCAGTCGACCATGAACAATTTCACCTTCGGCAATGCACGCTACCAGTACTACGAGACGATCGCCGGCGGCTCGGGTGCAGGCCCAGGGTATGACGGGACCGATGTGGTGCAGACCAACATGACCAATTCGCGCCTGACCGATCCTGAGGTCCTCGAATTCCGCTATCCGGTTCGCCTGGAGAGTTTTGCGATCCGCAAGGGCTCGGCCGGCCCAGGTCAGTGGCATGGCGGCGAGGGCGCCGAGCGGCGCGTGCGCTTTCTTGAGCCCATGACCGTCTCGATCCTCTCGAACAATCGGCGCGTCGCCCCGTTCGGCCTAGAGGGTGGCGGCGAGGGGGCGCTCGGTCGCAATCTCCTCGTACGCGCCGATGGATCGGTCGAGACGATCGCGCATGTCGGGCGCGCCCAGGTGGAGCCTGGTGATGTCGTCGTGATCGAGACCCCGGGAGGTGGAGGTTTCGGGCGGAGGAGCGAACCCGAGGAGGAGAGGTGATGATGAAGCTCTACGGCTGCAAGGGGTGCGGCTCGGCCGCGATCGAGGCCGCGTTGCAACTGCTCGACATACCCTTTGAGAACATCCGCTGGGATTGGGAGGATCGCGAGGGCTGGGAGAGCCTTGCGGCGATCAATCCGCTACGCCAGGTGCCCACACTCTACGTCGGACCGGGCAACGTGCTCACCGAGTCGGTGGCGATCTTGCTCTGGCTGGCCGAAATGCGACCGGAGAGCCGCTATGCGCCAGAGCGGGGCAGCCCCGAATACGGCCAGTTCCTGCGCTGGCTCGTCTTTCTGTCGGCCAACGTCTATGCCCCGATCGGCATCGGTGATTTTCCGGAGCGCTGGCTGGCCATCGAAGCCGCGCGTGCGAGCCTGCGGCACGGCACGATCGAGCGCTCCAAGGCCGCATGGCTGCTCTTCGAAAGTTCGATCAGGCCGCAACCTTATCTGCTCGGCAACGCGCTCACCTTCCTCGATCTTTACGTCGCGATGCTGACCCGGTGGCGCCCGGGGCGCGAGTGGATCCTCGAACACTGCAAGGGGATCGGAGAGGCGGTCGCTGCCACCGAGGCCAATCCCGTGATCGCCCAGGTATGGCAAGACAACTTCTGAATTCCAGATGGCCAGACGAATCCAGGATCCTCGCGTGCCTCGGGATCCTCCTTGTCCTGGCCGGCTGTCAGCCTCCTCTGGACCGCTACTGCGACTTGCGTCTTGCCTCCGGGCGCTTTGCCCTCGTGACCGAAGAGCCCAATCCCCGCATCCAACAGCGTTACAGCGCCACGGAATTGAGCCGGCTCGACCAGCATCCCTCGAACGAAACCACCTTTGGTCTGACCAGTGCGCGCTCCCAGGCGGCCGTGCATATCGAGTTGCACGGGATCGGAATCCCAGGGGGCGTGTGTGTCCGTCCGGACGTGCAGATGCGCCTGGGCTATAGCGAGATGCGGGTCGATCTCGCGCGCGAATTGGAACCCAACACCTGCCTCTACAACGAAATCCTCGGCCACGAGATGCGCCATGTCGGCGCCTATCGGACCTATCTGCCCGAGGCGAAGAGCCGCCTTGCCGCTGCGCTGAACGAGCGCCTGCCCGCGCCACGGGTGTTGCGCTTTGCTTCGATGCAGGAAGCGGGCAAGTACTTCGAGGACCTGCAGGACAACTGGCTGAGCCCCTTGGCCGTCTCGACTCTCGATGGCGTCAAGGAGGCGCAATCTGCAATCGATACACCCGACGAATACGCGCGGCTCTCGAACGCCTGCCATCAGGGCTCCTCGGGCCTGCACGCAAACCCGCCCTAGAGACCTGGCTTGACGGTGAGCCCGCGTCCTCGTCCAAACGCGAAGGAGAGTCCAATGGAAGAGTCAGCGAAGAACACCCCGTCAGAGCTCAATGGCCAATGCACCTGCGGCGCGGTCCACTACGGGGTGGCCGACTCCTTCGGGTACGCGATGAACTGCCACTGCTCGCAATGCCGACGGGCAACCGGCTCGGCCTTCAAGGCTTTCGCCGGCATCGAACGGGCTAAGCTTGCCGTCACAAAGGGACAAGACCTGCTCATGACCTATGGCGATGAGCATGGGCACGACGCGCGCTGTCGGATCTGCGGATCCTACCTGTACTCGCTCGTCAACGAAGGGACTTACGTTCATGTGGCGCTCGGAACGCTGGTCGATGCGCCGTCGATCCGACCAAACTTCCACATCTTCGTGGGCTCGAAGGCGCCCTGGTTCTCGATCACGGATGATCTGCCCCAGTACCTGGAGCACTTCGATCCGAAAGGACCCCTTAACCGCTAGGCCCGAGCGCACGATCCCTTTGGGGCGTCGGTGCAATGCGACCGCGCCAGCCCGATGCCAGATGGACTAGCCTCGCCGCGGGCGATCCCGGCATGAAGCGACGTTTCGCGCTCCCGGTATCGCTCGTTAATACCGCCGGTATTGGATCGCGCTACAGCAGTTCTTCAGATGGGCGGGGCGAGCCTTCTCTGGCAGTCTGGTGGCGCAGTGTTCGTTTCCGGGGAGCGGCGCCCAGCCGATCGGGTGGCTCTCTCGAAGCGAGCCGGTCGATTCGAGACCTAGAGGTGCAGCCCAAGAGGTCCAAGGCGCAGGCTTTTCGGATTCGACCGTTTCCAAACGTTTCCAAGGCAGTCGGGATCGGGAGCGGCAGTGCAGTGACCCGAGCCCATCTTGAAAAGGGGCGCGCCATGTTCGAGGCTCTGGTTGTTCTGCTGTGTATCGCGGTCGGCATTCTATGGAACGAATTGGCGAAAGTCCGCACGCGCCTAGATGCGCTCGAAGACGCCTCGTCGCACGAGCCAGGCGCCATCGCCAGACCGAGGGCAATCGACTGGCCCATGCCGGAGTTCCAGCCGGTGCGCTCGCTCGCCGAGGAACCGGTTACCCTCCAACCGACAAGCCCTCTTGAGAGCCGGCAAGCCAAAGCGCAGAACGCACCGCCCGAGGAGTCCATGGTCTCAGACTCCGGACTCGAGCGCGCTGCTGCCACGCCCACGACCCATTCCCGCTCCAGATCCATCGACAAGCCAAACGGCGAGCCGATCCCGAAGTCAATCCCGAAGTCGACCCCGAAGTCGACCCCCATGTCGGTCGCCAAGTCGGTCTCCAAAACACCCCCCACGCCCAGCGCCGGGGCCTTCACTGCAGGCCACTCGTTCACCGCGCTCCTGAAAAAGAATCTTTTTGCCGTGGCAGGCATTGGCCTTCTGCTCCTTGGATTCGCGTTTCTGTTTCGCTCCATCCACTGGAGCCTCGTCCTACCCCCTGCCGCACGCATCGGCATCGCGTGGGTCGTTGCAGGGGTCCTCGGTGCTGCTGGAATCCGTCTGTCCCCGCACAACCGGATCTGGGGTCAGCTCGCCCAGGGCGGGGCAGCGGCCATCGCCTACCTATCGATCTATGTCGCGTGCAGCGTCTACGGGCTCCTTGAGCCCCTCGTCACGCTCGGGCTTTTCGCGCTGGTGAGCGCAGCATTGGTCTGGCGCGCGCTGAGGGAAGAGTCCAAGCTCCTCGGAGGTGTCGGATTTCTCGGGGCCTATGCTGCGCCTCTTTTGGCCCTGCAGCACGCGGGGGGACTCGGATTCAATCTTTCTTATGGCCTGCTCGTGAGCACCTTTGCGCTTGGCGTGAGTCTCAGAAAGGCCTGGCTCGAAATCGGCATCCATGCGCACCTGTGCGCCGCTGCGCTTGCCGCGCTGACCTACACGGGTAATTTCCCCCCGCTTCCCCCTGCCACCCAACAGGCCCTGCTTTGCGCCTATCTCGCCGTTTTCCTCCTCTGGTCCATCGTCTGGACCCGGCGGCTGGGCGCGAAGGGCTTCGCAGGTTTTCAAGCGAGTCAGGACGAGGCGGCCGCCCGCTCTGAAGTGCCGGTATTGATCGCGCTTTTTTTTGTGACGATCACCTGCTATCTCGGGATAGAGAGGTGGCTGCTCGACTCTGCCGACTTTGCTCTCGTGGCCGGCGCAGTGAGCCTTGGACTCGTGGCGCTCGCGCTGCCCTCCTTTGGTCTGCTCTCAAAAACCTGCCTGAAGGAGTCGGCTCTCGTGCTTGCCGCCTTGAGTGCAGCCGCCGGATGTCAGCAGACGGATTGGAGTTGGGAACTGAAGGGTCCTCTCTTATGGGCCGAAGGTGCGCTCTTGACCCTCACCACGGTACCGAGAACTGGCGTACGGGCCTGGCTCGCTCGGGCACTCGTCCTGGTCGGGTTCGTCGGCACGATCTCGGTCGACGACTACTGGATTGCCCTGTTGGCGCTCGTGGTGAGTTTCGCGATGTCGCTCTGGGGGAGCCAGGTCGCGGCGAAAGATGGCTGGCTCCACATGGTGCTCTGCGTTTTCGCGACCTGGGTCTTGGCCGCAGCGCTTGAGCAAGGTGTCTTCGGCGGCCGGAGCGACGACGGATTGCCGATCGATCTGGCAGCAGCGATTGCACTTTTTCTGGCAGCCCTTGCGAATCAGTGGTCAAAGCCTGGGGCATCAGCAATACCCAAGGCTTACAGCCTCGTCGCACTCATTGGTTGGACCGCCGTCCTTTTGACACCACCCGGGCGCGATGTGTTGCTGCAGCTGGCTCTCCTGATCGGGCCCGTCCTTGCACTGTTGGCGTGGACTCTCTGGGTCCCCGGCAGCGCCTCACGGCGCTTGACGTCGGTGCCCTTGGGGATCACGGTCCAGGTCTTCTTCTTGATCCCGTTCCTTGTCGCCTTGAAGCAGCAAGCAAGCCCCACGACGCTTGCTGCTCTGGCGGGTCTGGGATTTGTGGGCTTTGCCTGGATGGTCGACTTGGGATTGATCCATCGGCTCTGGCGTTTGGATGCGACTCGCTCGCTCGGCCCGACTCCCGGGCTGACCTCCACCCTTGGGGTGCTCGCAGCGGCGCTTGCGCTACTGATCCCGGAACAAAAGAGCGCGCAAGCGCTGTGGCTCTCGGGCGCTGCCCTTCCTCTGGCTTGCCACGCCTGGGCCCGTTTCTCGAAGACTCCAGAGGCGAGTGTGCGAGGCGTATGCGCTGCAACGCTCGCCCTTCTCGGTGGATATTTCTGGATCGCGCTGCACTTTGGCTCGAGCGAGCACGCCTGGTTCCTGCTCACCACGAGTGAGCTTCTGCCGGTCCTGACGGCCGCGCTGGGCGTTGGATTTCTGTTCTGGAATTCGCGTCTGGGTGAGCGCCGTGCCTGGCAGGCTGCGGCGGCGATTTGCGTCGCGGCCATGGTCAAGCTCCTCTTTTCCCTGGGTGCTGCATTCCTCTCGCCCCTGGGGATTGCGGGGGCGCTACTTTGCATGGGGGCGCTGTTTCTCTTGGCGGGATACCTGGCGCCACTCCCTCCGCAACGTGAGTCCGGGGGCAAGGAGGGTCCTGCCGACGTGCCGCCGCCGGCTTCCCTTCAGGTTCCTCTCCAGTGACCGCGTACTAGGGCGATGTTGCGGCCGCCTGCCGGGGCCTGAAACTGCAATCGCGCGGCGGTTCAGAGTACCCGAGTGGTCCCCTCGAACGCGCGCATCTGCTTCTCAGCTCGTACGATACAATCGGATCGTGCTCGATCCGCTCGATCCGCTCGGGCCGCAAGCCCGGAGGATCGCCCGGGTCCGTGGATTTGCAGCTCTTTTCCAAGGTCGCGTGCCGCAAGGTTCGCGCACTCGTGTATGCCGGTCTTCCCGCCGAGTGAACGCGACGCAACACTTCCTGACTCGACGCGCATCGTTGGGCTCGGCGCATCGGCGGGCGGGCTTGCAGTTCTGGAACAATTTCTCGCCCACGTCCCGTCGCAAAGCGGCTTGGCCTACGTGGTGGTTCAGCACTTGGACCCCACACACAAGGCCATGCTGAGCGAACTCCTGCAGAGGGCGACGCCCATGAAGGTGCGTGAGGTCACCGACTCACTGAAGGTCGAAGCCGATGCGGTCTATGTGATACCCCCCGACAGCGAGTTGACGGTCGTGGGCGGCAAACTCCACCTCACCAAACCGGTCCAGCCGCGGGGCCAGCGGCTCCCCATTGACGTCCTCTTCGCGTCCCTGGCGCGTGCTCAAGGGGAACGGTCGATCGGCGTGGTCCTCTCGGGCATGGGCTCGGACGGTACCTTGGGCTTACTCGAGATCAAGAGTCAAGGGGGTCTCACCTTGGCGCAGCAGCCCGAGTCGGCCCAGTTCGACGCGATGCCCAGGAGCGCCATCGCGGCGGGTTGCGTGGACATCGTGGCTCTGCCCGCGGAGATGCCCAAGCGCATTCTTCAGGTCGCAGGGATCCGGCATGAGCCCGGCGGTAGAACCAGCGAGCCCGCGGCGGAAGACGGTTCTCAACCGCTGCCCGCCATCCTGGACTTGGTTCGTGCGCGAAGTAAACATGACCTGTCGTCCTATAAATCCAGCACGCTGTTGCGCCGGATCGAACGACGCGTGGCCGTCCACGGCCTTGCTTCAGTGGCGGCCTATGAAGCCTTCCTGCGCGAGAACCCGCACGAGATCGATCTCTTGTTTGCGGAGATTCTCATTGGCGTGACCGGATTCTTCCGGGATCCCGCGGTCTGGAAGGAACTCAAGGAAAACATACTGCCCGAGTTCCTGGCCCGGCGGCCCGCAGGTGCACGGCTGCGCGCGTGGGTGGTGGGCTGCTCGACTGGCGAAGAGGCCTATTCGCTCGCAATGCTCTTCGACGAGGTCTGCGCAGGAGTCACGGGAGCCGGTCACGGTATGATACAGATCTTCGCCACGGACCTTAGTCTTGACGGGATCGCCGCGGCACGCCGCGGCCTCTATCCGGCCATCCTGACCCGTGATATGGAGCCTGAACGCGTGGCCCGATTCTTTAGCAAAAGGGGCGCGGACTTGCTCGTTGACAAGAGGATCCGCGAGATGGTGCTCTTTGCCCAGCACGACGTGATCCTGGACCCCCCCTTCACCAAACTCGATCTCCTTCTTTGCCGCAACCTCTTGATCTACTTTAACGCCGCCTTGCAGCGACGGCTCATGCCGCTGTTCCATTACAGTCTGAAACCGGGCGGCGTGCTCGTGCTGGGCAGTGCCGAGACGGTCGGTCGCGCACAGGCCTTGTTCTCGCCCATCTCCCCGAAGTCGAGGATCTATCGCCGTAAAGACTATGCGGCCACAGCCGCCCTCGTCGATTTCCCGATCAATCGCCTTCAATTCTCGCGCCCCAGTGCGCAGGAGTCTGCCTTGGATCACCCGAGCTCTGCGATCGACAACCTCCAGTTCCTCGCCGACCAGATTCTGCTGAAGGAATTCGCGCCACCCGCAGTGCTGGTCAACGAACGGGGTGACATCGTCTATATCAGCGGGCGCACGGGCCGGTATCTCGAGCCCGCCGCAGGCAAGGCAAATTGGAACATCCACGTCATGGCACGCCCGGGGATCCGCACGCAATTGGCGGTTGCCCTCAGGCAAGTCTTGCAGGACAAGAAGTCGGTCGAGTTGAATGATCTGCGCATCGAGGAGGATCCCGGGCGCCCGGTGCACATCATGGTCGAAGCGATCCAGGAACCCAAGGCACTCGCCGGTATGGTCATGATCGTGTTTCGGGAGGCTCCGGAGGCAGCCCCGGGCAAATCCCCAAGGCGGCGGCAAGCGCGGGGCGGTGACCCGACACTGGCCGCGGAACTCGAGCGTGCGCGCGAGGAGATCAGGGCTCTGCGGCAGGAGATGAGCGCCTCCTCCGAGGAATTGCAGGCGACCAACGAGGAGCTGCAATCGACCAACGAGGAGCTCCAATCGGCCAACGAGGAGCTCACCACCTCCAAAGAGGAAGCGCAGTCGATGAACGAGGAACTGCAGACGATCAATGGCGAGCTCCAGTCCAAGCTGGACGATCTCGCCCTGGCGCAGAGCGATATGCAGAATCTTCTGAACAGTACGAACATCGCAACCTTGTTCCTCGATAGCGAGTTGCAGGTGAGACGCTTCACCGACAAGGCCATTGACATCTTTCATCTGCGCGAAGGCGATGTCGGCAGGCCCCTGAGCGATCTGGCCAGCATGCTCATCTATCCCGAACTCCATGCGGATGCGAAGGAGACGTTGCGCACGCTCGTGCCTTCGGAGAAAGAGGTCGCGACGACAGAAGGCAGGTGGTACTCGGTGCGCATCATGCCCTATCGCACGCTTGCCAACGTCATCCAGGGCGCGGTGATCACCTTTTTCGACATCAGCGCAGCCAAGGAACTTGAGTCCCGTTTGCGCAAGGTTTAAAGTCTGTAACGGTCTGTAGTTAACGAGGAGACCCTCCCACCATGACCCGTGATTTCTTGGAAGTAGAGCGCCAGTTGAACCTGCGCTTAAAGGCCATATCGCAATTGGCCGGACATCAGGCGCCCACTCCCACGGGGCCAACTGTCCCTGCCGCACTGGGCGTGCTCTACAAACTCGCGTCGTCCCCCGAGACCGCCCCGGAGGCGCTCGCGGTGCTGCATGAACTCCAGGTTCATCAGGTCGAGCTCGAAATCCAGGGTGAGGAACTGAGCCGCTCGATCGTCGAGTGTGAGGCGGCGCTCCTGCGTCAGACTCAGCTCTATGACTTCGCACCGGTTGGAAGCTTCACTGTCGACCTCGACACAACGGTCCACGAAATGAATCTGCGGGGCGCCCAATTGCTCGGGTGTGAACGCGACGCCGTGCTGGGACGGCGCCTTGAGCGCTTTCTCACCGAGCCCGGCGCGCGTGCGCTGCACGAGTTGCTCGCCAACGTTAGCGCTGGAAGACCGCATAAGGCGTGCCTCGTGGAATTGAGGTCCGATACTGGCACGTCGGACAGCGTGTATGTCTCGGCCGCCGCCGACCCGGCTGGGG
>CAJCID010000291.1 GCA_903970305.1 Rhodospirillales bacterium
GCTCAATCTGAGCGGCAACGTCGCTGCTTACGCTCCTGGGAGCACCTATACGCTGATGCGCGCACAAGGTGGTGTCCTCGGTCAGTTCAGTCTCGTCGAGAATCCGCTGACCTCGCTCGTGGCGATGCTGCGCTATGCGCCTGAGTCGGTCGAGCTCGTCCTCGAGCCGGCAAGGCTTACGGGTCTTGGTCCCCAATCCCCGCCGAACCAGAGCAGCACCGCGGGTGCGCTCGCGGGTGTGGGCGCCCTGGTCGGGCCGCTCTCGAGTCTTCCGGCTTCCGCTCTCGGCAGCGCTCTCGAGGGCCTGAACGCGAGTCCCTACAGCGCCCTGCGCCGTAGCGCCCTCCTGGACGGCGGGCAGTTTGCGCGCGAGGTTGCCGAGCGCAGCCAGCTCGCGTTGACTGCAGATGAGGACACGCAACTGCACTCGGGGTGGTTGGATCTGGTCGGCGCAACGAGCCACACACCAGGGAACAGCAACGCGGTGGGCTATCGAACGCAGGCCCAGGGGCTGATCGGCGGAGTCAAACTCATCGCCTTGGATGATCTGACTCTGGGCGCCGCAGGCGAGCTGGTTCGCTCCCGGTTTGGTTTTGACAGCCAGATCGCAAGTGGTCAGAGCGATACGACTCAAGTCGGATTCATTCTCAATCAGAGGCTCGATCCGTTCGTGCTCTCGGTGGTAGCGGATTACCGCAGCGAGACTGACGTCATGAATCGCTCGATTCTCCTACCAGGTCTGATGCGCGGTGCAACCGGGCATACAGAGCTGCCAGGTTGGTCCACGCTCGTGCGGTTGGACTGGCCGCAGCAGAACAACGGACTCGTGCCATCACCCTACGCGGCGATCCAATGGACCGGGATCGACTCGGGCGGCTTTGATGAACGCGGCGCAGGACCTGCAAACCTAGTCGGCGCATCAAGTAATCTGGGGCTGACCGTCACATCGCTTGGATTACGCGATACAGGACCGTTGCGCATTCCTGGTCTGGCGAATCCTCTTCAGCTCGACGCCAGCCTTGCTTGGCTCCATCAAATCGGTGCCCTGAACCCGCAGGTCATGGCCCATTTCGAATCAAGTCCTTCCCTCCTCGAATTCGTCTCGAGCGGGGCCGCTCTGCCGTCGGACTCGGCGTTGCTCTTTGCTGGGGTCCGCTACGACCTCTCCAGAAGCCTTGCAATCGAGGGGCGAGTGTCCGCCCAAGGCAACGGCACCCTGCACGACGAATACGCCTATCTGGGACTACGCTACCTCTGGTAGCACAATCCGGCTGCCCGCGCTGCGAGGCGACTTGGAACGCAAAGAGCGTGTCGGCGAGACCGTCAAGCCCCCCTCGATCCTTGGGTCGGGGGATTCCTTCTAGCCAGCTACTCGAGGTCCATCGGAAGTCAGCCATGGGTGCTAGGGACTTGGGACTTCAGCTCGCTGCCGGAGCGCATTCGCTTTCTCGGTAGCGGACAGAACGCCGGGCTGAACGCCCTCGCGAGAGGAGTGCGACGAGTCGACCATTTCGCCTGCGCTCACGAGCCGGGCTATCGCCTCGGCCGGCCGGCCGAGGCAATGTTCGGATCTCGGTCAATCCAGTCATCGCGCGCGCTGCCCTTGCCCAGGAGTATGAATTCATCGGTTGATCCCCCACTCGATTGCGTGGTCTTGGCTAAGCAGTGCCGCGCGGTAATCCGGATGATCCAAGATCGAGTTATGTCCCGCACCTTCTACTACCACCGAATCGGCGATCCCCGATTGGAACCGACCCAAGAGGCGTCGGGAACTCTCGCGGGGAATGATGTCATCGTGCTCGGCCTCGATGAGAAAGGTCGGTACTGTGATCTTCGAGGCATAGCGCCAGGATTCGAAACGATCCCAGAGCAACCAGCGGACGGGAATGTACGGGTATCGGCGGGCGGCCAAGGCCAGCAGGCTGTCATAGGGAGTCACGAGGATGACGCGGCTACAGGGCCTCTGGCTCGCCAGAAACACCGCGAGTCCGCTGCCCAGGCTTCTTCCCAGGACGACCACCTCCGGGTGCGCCGATCGTACGTGGTCGAACAGGGCCAGTGCATCGGCCTGAAGCGCCCGCTCAGTGGGTCGACCCGAACTGCGACCATAGCCGCGGTAGTGCATGAGGTAAAGTGCAGAGGTCGGGAAGGTCGCAGCCAGACCCTCCAGATTCTGGGCCACGTCTTCGGCATTGCCACCGAAGTAAATGAGCGCCCGCGCTCCCTTCATGGGTCTGACCGAAATCGCGACTTGCGCATCCGGCCGCGCGAGAAGCAGGAGGCTGTCCGGATCGCCATCGAACCCCTTTTGGGGGAAATAAATGAGGGACCGTTGTGCCAGGGTGAGGGTGCTGCAGAGAATCGCGTATCCAATCGCCACCGCCACCAGAGCCCAGAGCAATAGATGGACAGCAACGACCACGGCATTCACCCGGGGACAGCAGCTTTGGCGATCCGGGCGGCCGAGTCCAGGTCCTCGACGTGCCAGCAGGCGTCTATGAGCCTTCGGGTCTGATTCAAAGAGAGAATATCCTTCGCCAGATCGGCGAATTTTTCTTCGAGCTGTCGATCGGTCATGGGCACGTCGGTGCTGCCCACCGCGTGCTCGATGAATTTATGCAGCTGTTGGCCATTCTTCAGCGTGATCGTCAGATCGACCTGCTCGGGTTTGATGCCCGGGTCGATCACCACAAAAACCCTCTGGCGCAGCGAGATCGTCTGCGGATCACGGACGGCCGCATCGGTGTACTGGCGCTCGCCCGCAGCGCCCTGCCGGATCGCGACCGCCACCGAATGATAGACGCTGAACTTGCCCTCCAAACCGCTCTGAGGTGACTCCTTACCCGTTAGCTCCAAGACCAAGGGATGCGCCCGCAGTTCGACCCGTTCGATTTCGTCTCCTGTCAGATGATTCTCGTTGCGCAGTTGAATCGCCGCATCGATCGCAGGATGAATCACGATGCCGCAGGCGAAGGGCTTGTAGGTGTTCAAAGTGGACTCGTACCGCTCGCCAAGCCCCACGATGATCTCTCGGTAGTCCTGCTTGGTACTGATCGTGTTGGCCCAGCCGCGCTTGGCCTCGATCATTGCCTCGGAACTGGTGAAGTTCTGCGACGCGAGGAGCGCGGCAAACAAACCATTCGCCGCCGCCCGACCCGGATTGAAGCTTTTGTTCATCGAACCAAACGACTCCCGCAATCCGACCGGTTGTGAAGCCGCCAGGCCCAGGGCCCAGACCATCTGCTGCTCGGAGAGATCCAAGATCTTGCCGGCGGCGGCTGCCGCCCCGAACACGCCGGCAGTACCTGTGATGTGCCAGCCCACGTCGTAGTGATTCGGATAAACCGCGTTGCCGATCCTGCAGCATGTCTCCACACCCAGGATTAAGGCGTTCAGAAACGCTTGACCCGAGACCGGCCGGTACTCCGCCAATGCCAGCGCGGCCGACGCAACCGGCCCCGCCGGATGAATGATCGTTTTCAGATGCGTATCGTCGTAGTCGAAGATGTGGCTGCTCACGCCGTTGATGAAGGCCGCGTTCATGATGTCAAAACGCTCACGACGGCCAAGCAGCGTGGCCTGTTCGGGTCCGGAAAACGGCCCAAGCGCCCGCAAGGCGGTCTCAACCGTCGCGTGTCCGGAGCCGCCGACGGCGACTCCGACCCAGTTCAGGAGCGTGCGCGTCCCCTCCTTGCGCACGTTGGCGGGCAGGTCCTCGAAGCGCGCATTGACGATGTATTGGGCCAGGATGTGGGTGACGGGCGGGGGGCTGGCTGGCGGCGTGGGGTTCGGGGCCGCGGGGACTGCGCTCGGCTCCCCGGTGCCCTCTGCCTTAGCGCGGACACCCGGTGTTGCAGCGGCAACCGAGGCGAGTGCGCTCGCCTTCAGAAAGGCCCGGCGGCTTGCATCGCTTCTCATCAGTTCTGCCTCTGTCGTTTCTTGTTTTGTGGGGCCGGCTCGAGCCCAGCTCCATGCCGACAGCCCGAGCGGGAGAGCATGAACTCATAACTCGCGCGCATTTGTGCCCAAGGCCCGGGCATGGTATTGGACAAGGATTAGAGTAGCACGCGCCATGCCGGCAGTTGGCATGGCAAAGGCCTAAGGTCCAGTCTTCGCGAGGTAGAACAGTCCGGCAGCGCCGCCTCCAGAATGTGGCGCCGCAGTGGACCCGGAATGGACCCGGAATAGACCCGAACGCAAGGATCACTGAATCAGGACTGCCAATGCCCGAACGCGACCCGAATCGATCTGATCTCGACCCCGTATCGGCCCCGGTTGCCGCGGGCGATGCCAGGCCGGCCCCCGACGTACAGGCTCCGGCGGCGCAGGAGCACCAAGCCTCGCCCGGGGCCGCAAAGCCAAGCGGCCGTCGGCGTTTCCTGCGCAGAAGCGGCGCACTTCTCGGTGGGGCCGCGCTCGGCCCGGCTGCAGCGCTCGCGGAGACGGGCGCATCGGGCGGATCGTCCCCAGCGGCGGACCCGAGCGCGGGGCTGACGGTGCCGCCCTGGATGAAGACCCCCGGCGCGCCCGTGGGCACAAGACTGTATGGCGAACCCTCCCCTTTCGAGAGCAAAGTGGTGCGCAACGTTGCATCCAATCTGCCCCAGTACATTTCTGCGGCCAGCCGCTCGCCCCTGCAGGAGCTCGATGGGATCATCACCCCAAACGGCCTGTTCTACGAGCGCCACCACGGGGGCGTGCCGGCCATTGACCCGGCGTTGCACCGGCTTATGCTGCATGGCCTCGTCAAGACACCGCTTGTGTTTACTGTCGAGGACCTGCGGCGCTTTCCTTCCGTCTCGCGGATCCATTTCCTCGAGTGTTCAGGCAACCCCACCTACAAGAAGCCCTATGGCAAGACCGCGTCCGACATCGTCGGACTGGTGAGTTGCGCAGAGTGGACAGGCGTTCTGGTGAAGACGCTTCTCGACGAGGCGCAGTTGCTGCCAGAAGCCCGTTGGGTCGTCGCGGAGGGAGCAGATGCAGCCGGCATGACGCGCAGCATTCCGCTCGAGAAGTGCCTCGAGGATGCGCTCGTCGTCTACAGCCAGAATGGCGAGCGCCTGCGCCCCGAACAGGGTTATCCGCTGCGGCTGCTCCTGCCGGGTTTCGAGGGCAACGCCAACGTGAAGTGGCTGCGCCGCCTCAAGGTGACCGACGCCCCGGTCCAGTCGCGCGAGGAGACCTCCAAGTACACGGACCTGATGCCCGACGGCCGGGCGCGCCAGTTCACGTTCTACATGGAAGCCAAGTCGATCATCACCTCGCCGTCCGGCGGGCAACGCATCCCGAGTCCCGGGTTCGTCGAGATCCGTGGTCTCGCCTGGAGTGGCCACGGCAAGGTTGCACGCGTCGATGTCTCGGTCGATGGCGGCCGTAACTGGGCGCCCGCCACCTTGCAGGAACCGGTCCTGACGCGCTCGCTCACGCGCTTTCGCCATCCCTGGCGCTGGGACGGACAACCGACAGTGATCCAGAGCCGTGCGGTCGACGAGACCGGTTACGTCCAGCCGACCTTCGCCGAACTCCTGGGCGAGCGCGGCGAGAATTCCTTCTACCACAACAACGCCGTGCAACCCTGGTCCATCGCGGCCAGCGGCGAGGTGAGCAATGCCAACGTCTGACGCTCTCGCGCCCCTGCGCCTCTTCTGTCGTCTCGTGTTCGGAAGCGGCGCCGGCCTGTGCGGGCTAGCCCTGGCCGCGCCGCCCTCAGAAATACCCGTGGGGAGTCCTTTGGGGATCGGCCAGCACGCCTCGGCCTCCCAGATCGCCTCCTGGGACATCGACATCGCGCCCGACGGGCGCAATTTGCCCCCGGGCAGCGGAAGCGTCGCCCAAGGTCTGGAAATCTATCGGAGCCAATGCGCCGGCTGCCACGGCGCAGATGGCAAAGGAGGGGTCGGCGAGAGGCTCGTCGGAGGACAAGGCACGCTCGCCACGGCGAATCCCATCAAGACCGTGGGCAGCTACTGGCCCTATGCCACGACCCTTTTCGATTACATCCGGCGCGCCATGCCGATGAATGCACCGCAGAGCCTGTCTGCCGATCAGGTGTACGCGGTTTCGGCTTATGTGCTCTATCTCAATGGACTCGTGCCCCAGGACGCGGTCCTAAGCGCCGCCACGCTGCCCGAAATCCGCATGCCCAATCGGGACGGATTTTCAGGTGATCCCCGTCCCGACGTCGTCGATCAGGCTTGCATGAGTGCCTGCGGCAAATAGCGCCCCCGGGGAGTCGCCCTCATGGCCTCAGAAGCGGATGGTCTTTCGGCAACTGCTTGGCGTACCAGAGCGCGAGCTTGTGCCGCATCGACTTCTCGGCAACCTGCTCCTCGGGCAGAGGTTGGATCACCTTGTCGTGAACGAGCAGCCGGTATAGATAGAGCAGCTTCTCGCTGGCCGAGTCGGTTGGCTCGAATTCGACGACTCCGCGTTGTTCTGCGTAGCGAACCCCGGCCACCATGGCAGCCTTGAACAATTCGGCCTCGTGCTTGAGCTTCAAGGCGTCTCCTCGCGTAGCACCTTCAGGTCTTCGACGCACCCAAGGAGGTCAAGTTGTCCGAACTAGAACGGGATATCGTCATCCATGTCCTCGAAGGACGTCGCGGGCTTCTTGGCGGCGGCCGAACTCTTGGGCGCGGGGCGGGACTCTCCCTCACCGCGAGCGCTAAACCCGGATGAACCGCCGTCGTCAGGGGCCTGACCAGCGCCGGCCCGGCCACCCAGCATCTGCATGGTGTCGGCGATGACCTCGGTGGTATAGCGATCCTGACCATCCTTGTCCTGCCATTTGCGCGTGCGCAGCTTACCTTCGACGTAGATCTGGGACCCCTTCTTCAGGTATTCGCCGGCAATCTCGGCCAACCGGCGATAGAAAGTCACCCGATGCCACTCGGTCGCCTCCTTCTTCTCGCCACTTGTCTTATCCGTCCAGGAATCGCTGGTGGCGATCGTCACATTAGTGACTGCTTCGCCGTTTGGCATATATCGCGTTTCCGGATCGCGCCCTAGATTGCCGACCAAAATAACCTTATTCACCGATGCCATCCACGCTCTCCTCTTACCGATTCTCGACGAATCCGCCTCGCACCGCTACGGCTCTAAAGCCTGCCTGGAGGGTCGGTCCAGAGCGGGCGCTTGAATTGCGATATATTAGCAGGTTGCCTCCCCCTTCCCGATTGCCAAGCGAGTCCCTCCTATTGCGCATTTTGTGTACTGGTGCCCAAGGGAGGGGCGGTTTTCAGCGCGGCATTCGGGTGAAACCACGGCGCGCATCGAAAGAGCGCCTACGACTGAGAGCCCTAGCTAAAGAGACCGATGGACGAGATACGCATCCGGGGTGCCCGGACTCACAATCTGAAAAACATCAGCCTCGACCTGCCCCGGGAGAAGCTGATCGTCATCACCGGGCTGTCGGGCTCTGGCAAGTCCTCCCTGGCATTCGATACGCTGTATGCAGAAGGTCAGCGGCGTTACGTGGAGTCGCTTTCGGCTTATGCGCGCCAGTTTCTGCAGCTCATGGAGAAGCCCGATGTTGACCTGATAGAGGGCCTCTCGCCGGCAATCTCGATCGAACAAAAGGCCACCTCGCACAACCCGCGCTCGACCGTAGGTACCGTCACTGAAATCCACGATTATCTGCGCCTGCTCTACGCCCGGGTCGGCACGCCCTATTGCCCCGAGCACCAGCTCCCTCTCGAAGCGCAAAGCGTTTCTCAGATGGTCGATGCGGCCCTCGCGTTACCGCAGGATACCAAGCTCATGATCCTGGCCCCGGCCGTGCGCGAGCGCAAAGGCGAGCACCTCGACCTGTTTCAGGCCATGCAGGCCCAGGGATTCGTCCGATTCAGGGTCGATGGAAAAATTGTCGAGTCTGAGTCGCTTCCCAAGCTGAAGAAGACCGAAAAGCACAACATCGATGTCGTCGTCGATCGGGTCAAGATCCATCCGGAACTCAAGCAGCGGTTGGCGGAATCGTTCGAGACGGCGCTTCGCCATGCTGACGGGCGTGCGATCGCTCTGGAAATGGACTCGGGCCTCGAGCACGTCTACTCGAGCCGCTTCGCCTGCCCGGTGTGCAGCTACAGCCTCCAGGAGCTCGAGCCGCGCCTGTTCTCGTTTAACAATCCGATGGGCGCCTGCCCCACTTGCGACGGGCTGGGTTCGATCCAGTTCTTCGATCCGAAGCGCGTCGTCGCCTTCCCCAACTTAAGTCTCGCATCCGGCGCGATCAAGGGCTGGGACCGCCGCAATCAGTTCTACTT
>CAJCID010000292.1 GCA_903970305.1 Rhodospirillales bacterium
ACACGACGCTCTTCCGATCTATCAGACCCGCATTCGTTGGAACCTGGTTTACGTGATATCGATCCGGCATCCGAAACCGGAGGATTTGCACACGTCGCAAAGCACCGTTGTAAGCGTCGTTCGCCACCCAGTATTGCAGGACGGCCCGAAGTGCATTGAGCCTCGCGACGTCGCGCAATTCCTCGAGGGATACGCGGATGATCGGCGCAGACAGCGGGAAGTCTTCGCCATCGACCCATTGTGCGGGGCGACCAGCGTCTTCATCGGAGGGAGTTAGCCGAAGACGCGCAGGAGTTTCGTAGAAGCTCGCGAGAAATCGCGGGACCGTTTGGTAAATCGATAACACCGTTGTACTGCGATCGACACAGGCAAGAAACAGCGGTGTAGGGTGATCAAACAGCCACTGGATCTCGTCTCGCGTTTTGAATTCCCACGGGTCATCGTTGCTCTTAACTTGAACTGAATAGTACTCGGTCACGATAGACCGCTGCCCGACGTCCCTGTTCAGCGTACAGTAGAGGTCTACACCGAAATCATCTTGACGTCGTACCGGGGTCACCGTACCCCAGCCCGAGAGAAGGTAATCCGCGAGTATTTCCGACCGACCGGCTTCATGAAAATTTCGGGGTACCGCTCCAACCATAGCTCACCTCTAATTGACACTCACGAGCGTTGGAGCGCCTTCTGGCCTCTTCAAAACGTGGGCGCAGATGTTGATCGACACGCATCATGCCATCACCGCCGTAATTGAGTACGCGGTCGCGTGACTGATTTCAACCAACCGCGTCTCCGGTTCGCGAGAAGGCGCGAACTACCGGAGACTCGCTCTCAGGCCCTTCTTGGGGCCGCTCTGCCAATTCCAATCCACACAACAGGGGCATGACTTGCGATTCGCGACGTCGCCTGGCGATTCCTTGAACACGTGGCCCTTCTCACACTGGAATTCCATGCCCCTGACGAGACCACTATAGCGACCGATCATCGTGATACCGCTTCCTTCCAATTGCTTCAGCATCCAATCGCTATTTCGCACTGACGGCTTTCGCAACGGCCCAGGCCGCACCCCTGCGTGCTTTGCTGCGTCCAAACCCCTTTGCACCAATTGCCAGTCCATTCTTTGAACTTCAATTCCTCCTAGATACGGAATGTCTGGGAAGTGCGTAACTCCCCAAAAAGCCCTTTCCGCCCAATATGGATCAGCTACTGCAATATATGTCTTGAGTTCCCATTTCTGCCCAGTCTCTTTGACAATGCGGCCAGCGTGTTTCTCGTAGTGGTTGTTGTGCTGGGTCAATCGCTTCTCGGGCCGAAGAACGGTTACTCCAATCTTGTACAGGCTCGGATCGGACGGATGAACCAACACATACAAGTAACCCGCCCTCACCGCTCCATCGTCCTTGTGCAACTCGCGCCGATGCGAATCTTGGTGAATGGGTCTTCAGCAAACTATTTCTTGTGTCGAAGCTGATCGAGCGTCTCGACGCCTTCTCTCTTCAACACATTGCCAAGCAAGGCATCTCCACGATAGCCCTTGGCGAACTCGGGTCCATAGGTTTGTCGCAGAGTCTCGACTTTGGTGTCACTGCGCTTCTTGCGGATTTCTCCGTCATGATCGCGCATGCGATTGTCGATTCCGGTCGGATAGTGCTTCTTAGCCATCGTCGTTGCTCCTTGAGAATGAACAAATCTCCCACCCCAACGAAGGGTCGCCAGGGCGATAGCCGGCAAACACTGGTGCGCTGGTGCTTGCCACGGTCATCTCCCTAGGAGGGGCAGCGATCGCGGGGTTGTCGCGTCGAGCGCGAGATGGCACAGGTACGCGCCCAGCCCGATCAGACCCGCCTTCCGCCAGAACCGACCCTCATCGGTTTCCGGCTGCCAGTCGTAGAGTGCTTTGCCGCCAGCAATCAAGAGTCCCGCGAACGCCAAGCTGTGAAAGAACTGTCGATGATGGGGATTTAGGGCGGGCTCGAGGATGTCCGGTAGGTTCGTCGCCACAGCGGCAAGCCCCGCGCCGGCGACCGGCCACGCCGTCACCTGCCCGCGGGTGCGTTCGTCCGCATGCAGCATCAACCCGGCAGTTAAAGCGGCAGTCCATTGATGCGCGGCAGCATTCATGACATTATTTCCATCTTATGATCCATTTATTGCCAATCCTAGCAGAATAACCTAGCATGGCAAGGGTCGAGGTACTTGCAACGGAGGGACCGTGGAGCTGACCAGAGAACAACTTGGCCAGAGAATTCGTGCTGCCCGAGAGAGTTGCGGCCTCACTCAAGAGCAGCTCGCCGAACCAGCCAGATTAAGTCGTGTCGCGATCGGGCAGATCGAGGCTGGCGCCCGTTCGGTATCGAGTCTGGAGCTCGACCGGATAGCCCACGCCGTGGGCCGCGACATCAAGTCATTCTTTGCGACCGCTTTTGTCGAGCGCGACGCGCTCTCCGCGCTATTCCGGTCCGACGCCGAGCTGGCCGAGCAGAGCGAATTGCACAAGGCGCTCCAGGACAGCCTGGCGGTCGGCCGCGAGATGACGAATCTCGAGCGATTGCTCGGCATCGATCGTGCGCAGCTCCTAACGGCGTCCTACGACCTACCGCCCCCCCAGTCAAAATGGGATGCGATCCAGCAAGGGCAGAAGGTGGC
>CAJCID010000293.1 GCA_903970305.1 Rhodospirillales bacterium
GGGGGGCTTAGGGGCACTTAAGGGCGCTGAAGGGCGCTGAAGGGCGCTCAGGGACCTAGGCGCTCGGCGCGCGCGCGGCATTCAGTGTCTGCGGGGAGGGCGGCTCTGCCGCGCTTTGCGCCTGCACCGCGGGGGATGGGACTCGTGCTCCACGGGATGCATAAGGCAGCGTCAGGACGACAAAGATGCGATGGTCCGAGCCGCTCTCGAGCGTGAGTTCGCCGCCGTGTGCCCGAGCGATCTCGCGCGACAGGCTAAGCCCCAGGCCGACACCATCGACCGCGCGGCCGTGCGCCCGGTCGCCTCGATAGAAGCGTTCGAAGACCCGGGCCGCATCCTCACCCGACAAACCATGAGACGAGTTGGAGACGGACACGAAGACCTCTCGCGCCGAGCGCGACGCCGTGACATGGATCCAGCCGCCTTCGATGTTGTACTTGATCGCATTGCTGACGAGGTTATGGAAGATCTGCTCGAGGAGATTGGCATCGACCTCGACCGTCAGCCCTGACGGGATGTCGCCGGTGACGCGTAACGCGCGAGCCAGGAGCTGGGTGTCCTCCACCAGTTCCGTAAGGCGCGCAGACAGATTGAGCTCGCGGCGCTCGAGGCGCAGTCCGCCGGAATCGGCCAGCGAGAGGAGTAACAGCTTGCGGGAGATCACGGACAGGCGTCTCACCTCGTCAAGAACCCCGCAGAGCGCCACCTGGATGGACGAGCCGTCCTCGGCCGACTGGATCAGCCGTTCAAGCTCTCCTTGCAGGATGGCCAGTGGCGTCTTGAGCTCGTGTGCAGCATCGGCCGAAAACCGCGACGCCTGCCGAAAACCCCTCTCAAGCCTCTCGAGCATGGCGTTAAAGACCTCGATCAGATCGGCGAACTCGCGGTCGGCGGCGCTTGCGGCAACGCGCTGGTCCAGGCCTTGCGCAGTGACGGTCTGGATCGTTTCGGCCAGCTCGTGGACGGGCCTTAGCGCGCGCGTCGCCATCAGCCACGCGCCCACGGCGATCAGAACCAGGACGGCAGGCAAGGCGAGAAGAAAGGCGTTGCGCACGACGGCCATCTCCGCGTTCAGGGCCTCTTCGTTGAAGGCCACCGCGATCCGGTTCTGGGCCGTGGTCGCCATCGCGATGCGCCAGCTTGTCGCGCCCAACGGGCGTTCCATCATGCCCGTGGCTGGAGGGGGGCCGGGCTCTGGCTCACGCTCGGGTGCTAGTGCCGCAGCCGCACTCGGCCCTGGGGCTGCGACGCCGACTCGATCCGCAGGTGAAGCGGGGTCGGTGGATTCGCGGGCACCGGCCGGGGCAGGTGCTTGCGTGGGCGGGCGTTCCTCGTCTTTCTGCTCACCCGGCGAGGCGTGCGATGGCGCGTGCGATGGCGCGTCCGACGGCGCGCGCTCAGAAGCTCGATCCGGCGGTGCGCCGAGAGGCGCCTCGGGCCAACCGCGCAGTGGTTCTGGAGGAGGACCGAGGCGCGGGTCGTCCCGCGGTCCGAGGGGCCTTCCCGGCGGTGGACGCGACCCATCGATGGGAGGAGGGAAGGGCGGGGGACGGGGCGGCCTCTCTGCGGCCCTGGGTTCGGGGGTGGTCCGTGCGTCGGCCCGATCCGGCAGCGGAGTCTTCAAGCTCCCGTCCCAGAGGGGGCCCGTGACCTCTGGTGAAGTGAGCCCCGCGGGCGCCGGCAGCGTCGCTGGTGTGTCGCGCACCTGCCGAGGCAGGCTGACCCCAGAAGCGGGTGGAGCCGCTGGCGGTCGTACCACGGCGCGAGGCAAGGCAGGCCAGGTGAGGCTCGCCGGCCGGAGCGTCTCAGGCCATCCGCTTGAGCGGTAGATGACCGACGTGTCGGGTCCGACGACGAGCAACTGCACCAAGCGCAGATCGTCCGGTGCGAGCGCCTGGGCGATCTCGATGCTCGTGGCCGCCCAGCTCGGGCCGCCGTGCGGGCGTGCCGCGGCGCGCTCGGCCCAGGCGCGCAGGACCGCGTCGATGCGCTCGATCTTCGCCGATCGGATGAGCCACCACGCCTGGGCCCCGAAGCCTCCGAGTGCAAGCCCCGTCAAGAGAGCCAACGACAGGGCGAGTCTGAGCCGAAATGACGGACGCATCAGGAAGGAACCATCAGGAGGGAACCTCGGCCTTGCGGAAGCGGTAGCCGACGCCGCGCACGCTTTCGATCGGCGATTCGGCGCCGCCGCCCATACCCAGCGCCGTGATCTTCTTGCGAATGCGCTGGATGCAAACGTCCACCACATTGGTGCTCGGATCGAAGTCGTACCCCCAGACGTGTTCCAGGATCTGAGTACGTGTGAGCACCCGTCCTGGCGAGCGCATCAGGTACTCGATCAGATTGAATTCCCTTCCGGTCAAGTCGACGCTGCGTTCGCACCATGTCACTTCGCGCGTGATCCTGTCCAGGCGCAGACTGCCCACAGCCAGTACGTTCTGGCGCTCGCCAGAGACGCGGCGCGCGAGCGCATGAATGCGTGCGATCAGTTCCTCCACGAAGAAGGGCTTGGCCAGATAGTCGTCGGCACCCATGGCGAGACCCTCGAGACGATCGTCGAGTTCGTTACGCGCGGTCAACATGATCACCGGGGTACTGCTGCCGGCCTTGCGCAAACCCTTTAAGACCGACAGCCCGTCGCGACCGGGCAGCATGATGTCCAGCACGATCACATCGTAGGACCCCTGGCGGGCGCGTTCGAACCCCTCGACGCCGTTGCTGCAGTGCTCGGTCACAAAGCCCTGTTCCCGGAATCCGGCGCAGACGAAATCGGCGATCTTCATCTCGTCCTCGACGAGCAGTACCTTCATGGCAGTTCCCCCTTTCGAGAGGATAGCGCCCTCGGCCCTGTGCGAGGATGACAAAGCTGTAATCCATTGCTTAGGCAATTGCCATCTTGCGGGCCTACCTTGTAATCACCTTACTTGGAGGCACTTGCGATGTCGAGCACAATGGAAGAGGATCCCGTCGGACCAGCGATTCAGAACGTGGGTGGATTGAAGGTCGTCCAGATCGGCCTCGCACACGGTCTTTACGCGGCGAGCCTGTCGCTTGCCCTGGTCGTCCTGGCCGGGTGTGGAGGCGGCGGTGGGGGCGGGCAGAGCGGGTCGGCCTCGAGTGCGTCGGGCGCCTCCTCGGCCTCCTCTTCGGCCTCCTCCTCGGCTCTCGCGACCCCCGTGACCAAGGGGCTGCTCGCGGCGGTTGCGAACCCTGCAGGCGATGCGGCAACCTTCACGACGGCCGGCACGATCGACAGCGCCAATCCCTTCTTCAAAAGCTTCGGCAATGGCCGCTCGTGCGCGAGCTGTCATGATCAAAAAGCGGGCTGGAGTCTGACCCCTGAGGTCCTCACCGCGCGGTTTGCGCAGAGCGAGGGCACCGACCCGGTGTTTCTGCCCGTGGACGGGGCGAACTCACCGTTAGCCCCCATCGCAACGCCAGCCGAGCGTCGGGCCGCCTACAGCATGTTGCTGACCAAGGGCTTGATCCGCATCGGCCTGCCGATGCCAGCGAGTGCCGACTTCAGCCTGACGGCGGTCGACGATCCCTACGGATTTGCATCGGCGGCAGAACTCTCCCTGTTTCGCAGGCCCCTGCCGGTGGCGAACCTGAAGTTCATCACGGCCATCATGTGGGACGGGCGCGAGACCTTGGGCGCTGTGGCGTCGGGCTCCTGCATCAAAGGGGCGACGCCAGCGGTTTGCTTCGGGCCGACAGTCGAGGGGCTTCTGAATCAGGCCAACACGGCCGCGCTCACCCACGAGCAGTCTGCAAACGGGCTCTCGAACCTCGAATCGGCACAGATCGTCTCTTTCGCGACGACCCTCTTTAATGCCCAGACGACCGATCGCATGGCCGGAAGCTTAAGCGCCGACGGGGCGATGGGTGGTCCGGTCGCGCTTGCCCAAAGGCCGTTCTACTTCGGGATCAATGATGTCCTCGCGGGCGACTATGAGACGGGCGCACCATTCGATCCACAGGTGATGGGGCTCTACAAGGGCTGGCTGCCCCAGGGGACTGGAGCCAAGGACGTGGTCTCGTTGGCCCGCGCCGCGATCGCGCGCGGTGAAGCGATCTTCAACACCAGACCGATCGTCATTGCCGGTGTGCCCGGATTCAACGATGCACTGGGTCAGCCGGTCGTCACGGGAAGTTGTTCGAGCTGCCACTCGACCCCGGACGTTGGCACCCATTCGGTACCGCGGTTCATGAACACAGGCGTAGCCAGCGTCTTGCGCCGTACACCCGACTTGCCGCTCTACACGCTGACCCAGTCGGCAAGCGGCGCGGTGGCCGAGACCACCGATCCGGGAGTGGCCTTGCAGACCGGCAAGTTCGCCGATATCGGCAAGTTCAAGGTCCCGGGCCTAAGGGGACTCGCATCGCGCGCGCCGTTCTTCCACAACGGGTCGGCAAGCGATCTTCCGGCCGTGGTCGGCTTCTACCAGGGCCGCTTCAATCTCAACCTCTCGCCACAGGAAGCCTCCGATCTGGTCGCCTTCCTGCGGGCCTTATGAGGCCTTTGCCCAGGCGGGCTGGACTCAGTAGTTCCTCTTCTCACCCTCAACTGAAAGGTGGCCCCATCATGAACCACGCTTCCCGCATCCCCTTCCACTTCTTTCGAGCGCTCGTCGTACTCGCACCTTTGGCGCTCGCGGCACCGGCGACCTTCGCCCAGACGGGTGGCTCCGAAGAGCAGGGACCCAGCCAAAAGGGTTCCGAGCGGCACATGGGGCCTCCCCCCGAGGCACTGGCAGCCTGCAAGTCCAAGAAGGCCGCTGATCCATGCAACTTCACCTCGCCCCATGGATCGGTATCCGGATCCTGCTGGGCTCCCGAAGATCGTCCGCTGGCGTGTCGGCCCGACCAGGGCCAGGCCGGCCCGGGTGCCCACAAGTAGTCCAGGGGTTCTGGGGCTTAGGCGGCTTCGCGGTCAGGGTCCGGGGTGCCACTCTCCCGGGCCAGGGCGATCGTGTCGTGAACGAAGCGCAACTTAGCGATCACGGTCGAATTGAGCACGAACGGATAGGCGTCGGCCAGACCCAGGCCCCGGCTCAGATTGTTCAAGAGATAGGTCACCGCAAACCAGCTCGAGATGAGCGTCTCGAAGGGGCTCTGCATGACCTGTCCGAGTTCTTCAGGCAGGAACCGCGGCTCGTCCTCGCGCTGTGGCTGCATCGACAGACCGCATCCCTGCGCCGTCTCGAGCGTGTCGGTCATATGCAGGTAGTGCGCCCAGGTCTCGGCCCAGTCTTCCCAGGGGTGCGAACTCGCGTACGCGCTGATATATCCCTCGGCCCAATCCTCGCGCGGCCCGATCCCATAGTGCTGCTCCAACGCCAGACGGTAGTCGGCCGACTCGTCGCCAAAGAGGCTGCGAAAGTCGCCATGCCGCGGGCTGTTCTTGACGAGGCGCTCCCAGTAGTAGTGGCCGGACTCGTGGCGCAGATGCCCCAGCACAGTGCGGTAGGGCTCTGCAAAGTGCGCCCGTAAGCGCTCGCGCAGCACATCATCGGCTTCCAGCAGATTCAGCGTGATCGTGCCCTCGTGGTGCCCGGTCAGAACGACCTGCCCCGCCTGGGGCTCCTTGAATTCGAAGTGGATGCCATCGTTGGCTCCCAGGGTGCTGTCCCGCACCGGCAGCCCCAAGGCGAGCAGGTTCACGACCAGCCTGCGCTTGGCGGTCTCGGCACGCTGCCACAAGCCCACGCTCTGGAGGTGCTGCAGCGGTGGAATCACGCGGGTCAGGCGGCACGACAGGCACAGCGGATCGTCATCCTCGGGATCGACGGCCCAGTTGCAGATGCCCTGCTCGACATAGTTCTGGCACAGACGGACCGCTGGCTCTGGTGCGGCATCGCTTTGCGCCTCGGGATCGATGGCGAGCATTTCATCGCTTCTTGGGGAGTAGGCCAGCTGGCGGCCGCATTGGACACATTGCGTGTTCTCGAAAAAGACCAGGTGCTGACAGTGACTGCAGTGAAATATTTTCATGGTTCGATGGAGGCTCCGCGCGAACGAGGACTGCACGGCTTTCGACACGTTACACGCAAACCGGCCGCTGCGGGTTTACCGCCCCGCCCACTGCGAAGGCGCGGCCGTCACGAAGCCCCGGCGGTTAGGCTCGAAGAGGCCTTGTGCTCTCGTTCCAAAGCATGACGCGCCAGCAGGGCGACGGCGGCCTTGGTGCGGGGGGTGTGGCTCTTTAGGAAGCGCTCGAAAAGACGCTGCCAATGCAAGACGATACCCGGGTGGCGCGCATCTTGCGGATGCAGGCCCAAGCGCACGATCCCGGCCTGGCTTTGCCTCGCCGCCACGAGGTCGACCCAGGCGTGCGAGGCCGCGCGGCGCCACGCGCTACGGGCGCTAAAGACGAGGCTGGGTGCAAGCACCGCAGTGCGTTCGGGCAAAAGGACGATTCGATTCAGGGTCGTCGCATAGCGGATCGGCAGGCGCTCTAGCGCCTGCCAGGACTGAGGACTTAGGAGCCACGCTGGCGCGACGAATCCATCGAGGGGCCAGTTCTCGTGGGCGAACCAGGCCGCGCCGGCCTCCAGGCGCCGCCGCGCGCCGCGCTCGGTCAGCGCCGAGAACTCCCCTTCGGCGTTCGTATACACCGAACGAAGCAGGGTATCGGTCCATCCTTTCAAGGGCGAGTCGTCGTGGTGCCGAAAGCCGTGCAGCGCGAGCTCGTCTCCGCGGCCGAGGCGCTCGGTCATTTGTGCGCAAAAGCGCGCATCGCGGCGTGCCGCCTGGCCGCGCGTGTATTCGGGGACGAGAAGGAGCGTGGCCGGGTAGGGTGCGACCTCGGCCAATGCGTCGAGGAGCTTCGCGCAATCCGGCCAGGTGACCCCGGTCACGTCGTGCATCACCACGCACACGGAGCGCTCGACCTCAGGCGGCACGGCGCTGGACCGCGGTGCGTCTTGCGAGACAGGCATCGATGAGCCGCGCATAGTGCGCATCCAAACGGGCGAGAACACTGGACCAGTCGTAGCTCTCCGCGCGCGCCCGCGCGAGCCCCCCGAGCTCCTCCGGTCCCTGCGCATCGAGGGCGCGGATCGCCTCGGCAAAGGCCCCCGCCGTGCACTGCTTGACCCGTATCCCGACGGTCTCGTCGATGAGCTCCCCTACGCCGCCGGCCGAGGAGCCTACGACAGGTAGCCCCGAGGCCAGTGCCTCGAGCGCGGCGAGGCCAAAGGTCTCCTGATCGCCCGCATGCACGAACAGATCGGCGCTCGCGTAGGCCGCTGCCAGCTGGACCGGATCGGTCTCATAGGGCAGCGCAAGCACCTGCGGGCCCACGGGCGTCACAGGACCACCGCCGATGGTCACCAGAAGGTAAGGCGCGCCGAGCTTGTCCACAGCGCCCATGAGCACATCGAGATTCTTCTCGGCAGCGTAACGCCCGACGTAGAGCAGCACGCGAGCGTCCCGGGCGATGCCGTGCTGCGTGCGCCACCGATGGTCGCGCCGCACCGGATCGAAGAGCCGGGTATCCACGCCCAGCGGTTGCAGAATGACGCGTTCGATCCCCAGCTCGAGAAGGCGTTCGGCGACGTAGCGGCTCGGTGCGAAGACGGCATCGAAGCGGCGGTACAGACGTCGGACATAGCTGACCGCGGCGCGGCGCGCATAGTCACCGAAGGCGCGCCCGATCAATTCGGGCATGTCCGAATGGTGAAAGATGGCCACGGGCACGCCGCTTTCCTGCCCCGAGCGCAGCGCCGCCCAAGCCAACTGATACGGGTCCCCCGCTTCGATCAGATCGGGCGCGAGCTGGCGCAAGACACGCTGCACCGCGCCCCGGTTGCGCGGCAGCCGGTAGCCGGCCCCGAAGGGGATCGGAATACCGGGAATTTCGGGAGGATGGGCGGTGAGCCCTCCGGGCACGACGATCGTGTGCCGAAAGTGTCCGAGCCGGTGCAGGTGGGCGCTCTTCGCGCGCAGGTAGCGCTGCACGCCACCGCCTTGCCCCGACCAGAACATGGTCAGATCGACAACATGCATCCATACTCCTTGAGCCTGCCATCCACAACTGCGCGGCGCGGATCGGCCAGTCCGGCGCGCGAGGAGTGTAACCCAAGGTTTGTGTCGGAACGAAGACTATGCCCGGGCGGTGCCGGACTCACGCGTTGCCGCACAAACTCTGGGCGCGCATCGGGCAGAGGCACCGCGGCGAGACCCTCGTGTCGTTAGATCTCGATTTGAGTGCCCAGTTCAATGACCCGGTTGGCGGGGAGCTTCAGGAACTCGGCCATGTTTCCGGCATTGCGCATCATCGTCGCGAAGAGCTTCTCGCGCCAGAGCGCCATCCCCATGCCGGGAGTGGCGACGAGGACGTCACGGCTGACGAAGTACGAGGTCTCCAGAAGCTCGAAGTCCAGGCCCATGGGTTTGCACAGCTCAAGTAACGGCAAGAGCGCCACCTCGTCCTTGAATCCCAACCGGGCTGTGATCTGATAGCACCCATGGCCCAGATCGTGGATCCGCATGCGCTCGGCCGGAGCAACCCAGGGTACCTCCTCGGTCACGATGGTCAGGAACACGACCCGCTCGTGCAGGATCTTGTTGTGGGCGAGGTTGTGCAGCAACGCGTGCGGCACGCCCTGCGGATCGGCCGACAGGAAGACCGCCGTGCCGGGCACGCGCGTCGGAGGATTTTCCAAGAGCGAGGCGAGAAAGGGCTCAAGAGGCATCAGATCGGCGCGGCGATGCTCGAACATGATGGCGCGCCCATGCTTCCAGGTCGACATGATGACGAACATCGCGACCCCGATCGTGATCGGGAACCAGCCGCCCTCGGCGATCTTCAGCAGGTTGGCCGCGAAAAAGGTGGTGTCGATCAGAAAGAACAAGCCCGTCGCAGCGAGCGCGAGGCCGAGGTTGATGTGCCAGCCGTTGCGCACCACGAAGAAAGTCAGAAAGGTCGTGATCAGCATTGTTCCCGTCACCGCCACGCCGTAGGCCGTGCCCAGGGCCGAGGAGGAGCGGAATCCCAGGACGGCGGCCAGGACTGCGGCCATGACGAGCCAGTTCACGAACGGAATGTAGATCTGGCCGATCTCGTGCGCCGAGGTATAGACGATGCGCATCCGCGGCAGAAAGCCGAGCTGGATCGCCTGCTTGGTCATCGAATAGGTGCCCGTGATGACCGCCTGTGAGGCGATCACGGTCGCCACCGTCGAGAGCCCCACCATCGGATAGAGCGCCCACTGCGGAAACATCAGAAAGAAGGGATTCTCGAGTGTCGCGGGGTTTTGCAGCAACAGGGCCCCCTGGCCCATGTAGTTCAGCGCCAGGGACGGAAACACCAGGACGAACCAGGCCGCGCGGATCGGCTTGGCGCCGAAATGCCCGAGGTCTGCATACAGAGCCTCGGCGCCGGTCAGGGCCAGCACCACCGCCCCCAGGGCGACGAAGGCCACCCAGCGCTCATGCAAGATAAAGCGGATGCCGTAGAGGGGATTGAGCGCAGCGAGGATGGACGGATCGTGCAGGATGTTGATGAAACCCGAGACCGCCAGCGTGGCGAACCAGAGCACCATGATCGGGCCAAAGACGAATCCGATATCGGCGGTGCCGCGGCTTTGCAGGACGAAGACGCCCACCAGGATGACGAGGGTGATCGGGACCACGTAAGGCGTGAAGACCGACGTTGCCGTGGACAGCCCTTCGACGGCACTTAACACCGAGATCGCCGGCGTGATGACGCCGTCTCCATAGAACAGGGCCGCGCCGAACAGGCCGCTGATGAGCAAAAGATTGCGCAGTTTCGGCTGGTTGTTCACGAACGAGGTGGCCAGTGCCAGCAGCGCCATGATGCCGCCCTCGCCGCGGTTGTCGGCACGCAAGATGAGACTGACGTATTTGAGGGAGACGACAATGGTCAGCGACCAGACGATCAGCGAGACAATGCTCAGGATGTTGACCACATCGCAGGTTAAACCGATGCTCGGATCGAAGACCGTCTTGACGGTATAGAGCGGGCTCGTGCCGATATCACCGTAGACCACGCCCAGGGCTGCCAGCCCGAGCCCTGTGAGGCTCTGCTGCTTCGTACGGGACCTCATCGCGACGTGTCCATCAGCACAGTTCGGGCATTACGCATGGTCAGTACGATGGAAAAACGGGGTTCACACCAGAGGGTGGGCGGGCTTTCGCGAGCATTGTCGCAGATCGCGTCCCCGCTGCGCTAGATTCCCTCATCGCACGAACCGCATTTGTGGCGCGCGTGCGCACGCCTGTGCCGCTCGGCGGCGCGTCAACGCGTGGGGTCCTTGATGGGGTCCTTGATGTGGCCCTTGGTGTGGTCCTTGGTGTGGTCCATAAGGGGCACATCGCCCAGCGCGGCCAGTTCCTCGAATCCGAGCTCGCCGTAGATCTCGGTCACGGCCAGGCCCGAAGGGGTCACCTCGATCACCGCAAGGTCGGTATAGATGCGGCTCACGCAGGCCACCCCCGTCAAGGGATAGGTGCACTCGCGCACGATCTTGCTCTGCCCATCTTTGGTGAAGTGCTCCATCATGACGAACACCCGGCGCGCACCAGAGGCGAGGTCCATGGCGCCGCCGACCGCCGGGATCGCATCCGGTGCCCCGGTATGCCAATTCGCCAGATCGCCTCGGGCCGAGACCTGAAATCCGCCGAGAACACAGATGTCCAGGTGACCGCCGCGCATCATGGCGAACGAGTCGCCATGATGGAAGTATGCCGCTCCGGCCAAGGCCGTGACGGGTTGCTTGCCGGCATTGATCAGATCGAAGTCTTCCGCTCCCGGTAGAGGCGCAGGTCCCATTCCAAGGAGTCCGTTCTCGGTGTGCAGGATCACCTCGCGCTCGCTGGGCAGATGATTGGCCACGAGCGTGGGCAGCCCGATGCCCAGATTCACGTAAGCTCCTGCGGGGATGTCTTGCGCGACCCGGGCCGCCAGAGCGTCTCTCGAGATGCGCTTCATGCGCCTTGTCCCATTGCAGCCAGAGGTCCGATCTGCACCACGCGGTCCACGAAGATCGAGGGGGTGACGACCACCTCAGGATCGATCGCACCGAGCTCGACCACGCTTTTGACCTGTGCGACCGACACGGTCGCGGCCATGGCCATGATCGGTCCGAAGTTGCGCGCGGTCTTCCGATAGGTCAGATTGCCCCAGCGGTCGGCGGTTTCGGCGGCGATCAGGGCGAAGTCCGCATGGAGCGGGTATTCGAGTACATAGTGGCGCCCCGCGATGGTGCGCGTCTCCTTGCCGCGCGCGAGTTCTGTGCCGTAGCCGGTCGGGGTGAAAAATGCGCCGATGCCGGCGCCGGCGGCGCGGATGCGTTCGGCCAGATTGCCCTGGGGCACGAGTTCGAGTTCAATCTCACCCGCCCGATACAGGCCATCGAAGATGTGCGAGTCCGTCTGACGCGGAAACGAGCAGATGATCTTGCGCACACGGCGCGCCTTGAGTAGCGCGGCCAAGCCCGTCTCGCCATTGCCGGCGTTGTTGTTGATGATGGTCAATTGGCTTGCTCCATGGTCGATGAGCGCCTCGATCAGGTAGGCAGGTTGTCCTGCGCCTCCGAATCCTCCGATCATGACGGTGGCCCCGTCGGGTACGTCTTGGAGCGCTTCGGTGGCCGAGCTGACGATCTTGTTGACCATGGTGGTGCGAAAGGTCGCAGCTGCGCTAAGCGGTGCTCCGCTCTTGCTGCATCCTGCGGCATCCCGAAAAAGAGACCGGCGCCCATGGTAACCCAGAGACCCGGTGCCGTCAGGTGCCTCATGAACGGTGCCCGACGGCGTGTTGGCATGGCCTGTTCGATTATCGGCCGTCCTGCGATTCGTTGCTCCCGAGGAGCGCGGCAGCAAAGCGCTCAGCCAGGCGGCGCGTTACCATTGGCGTTCACAAAATCTTCCTCCAAGGTCTTCCTCCCGAACATGCCCACCATCACGTTTCATTTGAACGGAGCACCGGTCGAATTCGAGACCGACGAGCGCACCCTCCTGGTCGATGCCTTACGTACCACCCTCGGACAGACCGGCACCCATGTGGGATGCGACACGAGCCAGTGCGGGGCCTGCACCGTGCTCGTTGATGGCCATGCGGTCAAAAGCTGCGCGATGCTTGCCGTCCAGGCAGCAGAGCGCGAGGTCACCACGATCGAAGGGCTTGCAAGGGACGGCGCGATGCATCCGATCCAGGAGGCCTTCATTGAATGCCACGGGTTGCAGTGCGGCTTTTGCACGCCGGGGATGATCATGACCGCCGCCTGCCTGCTCGGCACGACTCCCGCACCGACCGAGGCGGAAATCGTGCATGCGCTCGAAGGCAATCTGTGCCGCTGTACCGGCTATGTGAACATCATCTCTGCGATACGCCTGGCCGCAACCCGATTGCAGGCGGCCCAAGGAGCGCCTCGATGAACGATATCGCGCTCGATTCGATCGGCCGCTTCGGTAGCGGGCAGGCCGTGCGCCGGCTCGAGGATCCCGTGCTCGTCACGGGCAAGGGGGTCTATACAGACGATGTCGCGCACCCTGGACAGACCCACCTCGTGTTCCTGCGTTCCTCCTACGCGCACGCGCGCCTGGTCAGCATCAACACCCAGGCGGCGCTGGAGAGTCCAGGCGTCTTGGCGGTCTATACCGGGGCCGACCTGGTCGCAGCCGGCGTCAAGCCGATCCCCGTCTCCGTGCCCTTCAAGCGGACCGGTGGCAAGCCGATGGCCGCGCCACCGCGCCATGCGCTGGCCGTCGAGACGGTGCGTTATGTGGGCGAGGCGGTTGCTGCGATCGTCGCAGAGACGCCCGAAGCCGCGCGCGACGCCCTCTACAAGATCGAGCTTGAGATCGAGGAATTACCTTGCGTGTGCGATAGCAGAGAGGCCGTGGCCGAGGGCGCGCCCCTCCTCTGGCCCGAGGTCGAAGACAACATCTGCGCGGCGATCCGCCACGGCGATGCGAAAGCTGCGGCAGAGGCTTTCGCAGCCGCGGCCCACATCGTCGAACTCGATCTGATCAATCAGCGCCTGGCTCCAAGTCCGATGGAGCCGCGCGCCGTACTCGCCGAGTACGACCCGAAAAGCGAGCGGATCACGTTGCGCATGAGTAGCCAGATGCCCACGGGGGTGCGTAACACGCTTGCCGATGGCGTGCTCTCGATCGGGCGCGACAAGGTGCGCGTTCTGGTCGGCGAGGTCGGAGGCGGTTTCGGCATGAAGACCGGAATCTACCCCGAGGACATTGTGGTGGCCTTTTGTGCCCGGGCGCTCCAGCGTCCGGTCAAATGGGCCGCAGAGCGCAGCGAGGAGTTCCTCTCGGCCATCCATGGCCGTGATCTCACGAGCCATGCCGCACTGGCTCTGGATGCCAGCGGCAAGGTGCTCGCACTACGGGTCGCCTCGCTCGCCAATGTCGGTGCGTACCCGAGCGCGGCGGGCGTTGCGATCCAGCTCATGATCGGGCCCTGGGTGTCCACGAGCATCTATGACATCCCGACGATCGACTTTGATCTGAAGGCGGTCCTCTCGAACACGGCGCCGACAGGCCCCTATCGGGGGGCGGGACGGCCCGAGGCGATCTTCATCATCGAGCGCCTGATGGATGCCGCCGCGCGTAAAATGGGACTGGATCCGGCCGAACTGCGACGGCGCAACATGATCCGTCCCGAGCAAATGCCCTACAAGAACGCGATGGGCCAGACCTACGACAGTGGTCGCTTCGAGTCGATCCTCGACCAGGGCCTGGCTCTGGCCGACTGGAGCGGCTTTGAGAAGCGCCGGCTGGCGTCCGCGGCACGCGGGGCGCTGCGCGGCCGGGGCATCGCCACCTTTCTCGAGTGGACCGGCGGCAACGCCTGGGAGGAGCGCGTCACGATCAACGTCACGGCCGATGGCTTCATCGAGATCGGCTCGGCCACGCAGGCGATGGGCCAGGGCATCGCCACAAGCTACGCCCAGCTTGCCGTGGACACCTTCAAGGTGCCCATCGAAAAAATCCGGATCCTGCAGGGCGACACCGACCGCGCCGAAGGCTTCGGTAGCGCAGGCTCCCGTTCCTTGTTCACCGGAGGCTCAGCGATCCAGGTGGCCGCCGAGCGCGTCGTGCACGAGGCGACCGATCTGGCCGCCAAGGAGCTCGAGGCGCCTGCGACCGACATCGAGTACGTCAACGGCAGCTTCCAGGTTGCCGGCACGGACCACCGGATTGATTTGTTCAAACTGGCAGCGCGGCAAGAGAATGCGCGCATCTACGTCGACTCGACCAGCACCGTCTCGGGACCGACCTGGCCCAATGGCTGCCATGTGTGCGAGGTCGAACTGGATCCCCATACCGGGGCGGTCGAGATCGTCAGTTATGCCGGCGTGAACGACGTGGGCCGGGTCGTCAATCCGATGATCGTGCAGGGCCAGCTCGAAGGCGGGGCGGTGCAGGGCATCGGTCAGGCCTTATCGGAGCGGCTCGTCTATGACCGCGTTTCAGGCCAGGCGCTCGCGGCGAGCTTTCTGGACTACGCCATCCCGCACGCCGATGTCTTCACGCACTTCAAGACGGTCCTGGACCAGTCGATTCCCTGCAAGACCAATCCGCTGGGCGTGAAGGGCGTAGGCGAGCTCGGTACGATCGGCGCCACACCGGCGGTCATCAATGCCGTGATCGATGCGCTCGTGCGGGCCGGCGCCGGTCTGGCCGCTGAACGCCTGCAGATGCCTGCAACCCCAGAGCGGGTCTGGGAGATTCTCCAGACCGTACGTCAGACCGAGGGCGCCGGCGCGGCCCAGAACTGAGGGCTCCCGGTCGAGTCGGGCCCCCGATAAAGAGGAGATGATGATGAGCGAGAAAAAATTTGCGTCCCAGGCGGACCTCGTCGAGAAGAAGATCACGTTCGAGCAACTCTCCGAACATGCCTGGGCCTACACGGCCGAGGGCGACCCCAACACCGGGGTCGTGATCGGCGATGATGCGGTGATGGTCGTCGATACCCAGGCGACCCCGGTGATGGCCCAGGATGTCGTGCGCCGCATCCGTGCAGTCACTGACAAGCCGATCCGCTACGTCACGCTCTCGCACTACCACGCCGTGCGCGTCCTCGGGGCGAGCGGCTACGGTGCCCAGCACATCATCGCCAGCCGCGACACGTACGACCTCATCGTCGAGCGCGGGGCGCAGGACATGAAAAGCGAGATCGAGCGTTTCCCGAGACTGTTCCGCTCGGTCGAGTCGGTGCCGGGGCTGACTTGGCCTACGATCATCTTCGAGCGGCGCCTGTCTTTGCGCATGGGCGCCCTGGAGGTTGAGATCCTGCAACTGGGCCGGGGTCATACCAAAGGCGACACCGTCGTTTGGTTACCCGCAGAGAAGGTTCTCTTCAGCGGCGATCTGGTCGAGTTCCAGACCACCCCGTATACCGGTGACGCCTACCTGCAGGACTGGCCCACGACTCTTACCGCGCTCGCCGCACTCGGACCTGCCAAGCTCGTTCCCGGACGCGGTGCGGCGTTGAAGACCGCTGCAGAAGTGCAGGCGGGACTGACTCAGACGCGCGAGTTCGTCACGGCGCTGTTCGAGTCGGTGGCGCGCGAGGCGCGCCAGGGCCGACCCTTGCGCGAGGTCTATCGTGCAACCTACGAGAGCCTGCATGCGCGCTACGGTAGCTGGGTGATCTTTGATCACTGCATGCCCTTCGACGTGACGCGCGCCTACGACGAGGCGACGCTGTACCCGGATCCGCGGATCTGGACGGCCGAACGGGATCGCGAGATGTGGCAGGCTCTGGAAGGTGAGCCCGGCTAACCGACGGGTTCTTGATGCGCGAGTTCGAGTACCGCCGCTCGGGCGATCAGGATCGATCCGGGCCGGCCCACCACAGCGTGGTCGTCATCGGGGCCGGACCGGTCGGGCTGTCAGTCGCCATCGATCTGGCCGGCCGCGGCATCGACACCGTGCTGCTTGACGACGATCACTCCCTGTCGACGGGCTCACGCGCGATCTGCTTTGCCCAACGCACGCTGGAGATCTTTGACCGGTTAGGCTGTGGCGCGAAGATGGTCGAGAAGGGCGTGAGTTGGAGTGTCGGGCGCGTCTACCTGCGCGACGAGCTGGTCTATAGCTTTGACTTGCTTGCCGAGGGAGGACACCGGCGCCCGGCGTTCATCAACCTGCAGCAATACTACGTCGAGGAATACCTGTTCGAGCGCGCGCGCGAGTGCACCGCCCTCGAGGTCCGCTGGTCGAACCGGCTGATCGGAATTACCCAGCGCAGCGCGGGCGTGGAGATCGAGATCGACACCCCCGAGGGGCCCTATCGGCTCGCCTGCGACTATCTGGTGTGTGCGGACGGCTCGAAGAGTACCGCGCGCCGCCTCCTGGGTCTGGAGGCGCGCGGGCACACCTTTCGCGATCGTTTTCTGATCGCCGATGTGCGCATGAAGGCGCCCTTCCCAGCTGAACGCTGGTTCTGGTTCGACCCGCCGTTTCACCCCAAGCAGTCGGCGCTCTTGCATCGCCAGCCCGACGACGTCTGGCGCATCGATTTCCAGCTGGGTTGGGATGCCGATCCGGTGGCCGAGCGCGCACCCGAGCGCGTCATCCCGCGCGTGCGCGCCATGCTCGGGCCCGAGGTCGAATTCGAGCTCGAATGGGTCAGTGTCTATACCTTCTCGTGCACGCGCATGGAGCGCTTCACTTACGATCGGGTGTTCTTCGCCGGGGACGCCGCGCATGGAGTCTCCCCGTTCGGTGCGCGTGGCGCCAATGGTGGGGTGCAGGACGCCGAGAATCTGGCCTGGAAGCTTGCCTGGGTGCTGAAGGGACAAGCCGGCGCCGCACTGCTCCTTAGCTACGATACGGAGCGGATCGCAGCGACCGACGAGAACATCCTGAACTCGACTCGCAGCACCGACTTCATTACGCCCAAGAGCCCCGTGAGCCGAACCTTTCGCGATGCGACGCTCTCTCTGGCCCGACACCATGAGTTTGCCCGCACGCTCGTCAACAGCGGCCGGCTCTCGCGTCCCGCGCGGTACATCGACTCGGCCTTGAACACGCCGGACGAGACCGGCTTCACGGGCCCGATGCTGCCCGGAGCCCCCTGCGTGGATGCACCGCTTGCCACGGCCGCGGGGCCCGGCTGGCTCCTCGAGCATCTCGGGCATGGCTTTGTGCTCCTGGTCGCGGCCGATCCGGCACGCGAGGATCTCCTTCAAGGGGCGCTGGATCTCCTTAGGCGCACCGAGCCAGACATCGAAGTGCTCCTCGTTCGGCCTCCTGGGGCGGGGGAACGAGGCGAGTCGGCGGGCGTTCGCGTCGTCGAGGACAGCGCCGGCCTGATCGGCAGCCGCTACGACCTGAACCCCGGCACGGCCTACCTGATTCGGCCCGATCAGCACGTGTGCGCTCGCTGGCGCATGCTCTTCGCACCCGCGGTGAGCAAAGCCCACGCGCGTGCCCGCGCGCTCGAGGAGACGATGTGATGAGTCCGGCTCTGAACACCCGCGCCAATCTCGAGAAACCAGACGACTTCTACGAGGCCTTGATCGAGATGCACCGTGATCTGGATGTCGAAGCCAGTCAGCTGGTCAATGCGCGTCTCATTCTCCTGTTAGCCAACCACATCGGTCGCCACGACGTCCTGCTCGAGGCGCTCGATCTCGCCCGGGCCGAGGTCGGTCCTGCCAAGCCCTCTAGAGCATCAGACTGATCTCGTTGGCGGTGGCCTGAAGAACGGGCAGAAAGCGCTCTTCCAATTCGAGCAGGGGAATGCGGCTCGACTGCGCACTGGCATTGATCGCTGCGACCACCATGCCGCTTGAATCCCGTACCGGCACGGCCACCGAGCGCAAGCCGACTTCGAGCTGTTGATCGACGACGGCAAAGCCGTTCTGGCGTACGGTGTAGAGAAGTTTGACGAGCTTCGAGCGCACCGTCACGGTGTGTGCGGTGTGGGCGATGAGTGGCGTGCGCGAGAGATAGCTCTCCAGGTGCTCTGCGGGCAGATTGGCGAGCAGGACCTGGCCCATCGAGGTGCAATACGCCGGCAGGCGGCTGCCGACCTGAAGACCGACCGACATGATGCGCTGCGTTGCCGAGCGCGCGATATAGAGCACTGCGTCCGCGTCGAGAATCGACAGCGAGGACGATTCGTGCAAGACGGCTGTGACCCGGTCCAGAAGCGGCTGGGCAGCCACGACGAGTGGGGTCGAGGAGAGGTAGGCGTGGCCCAGCGAGAGCATCTTTGCCGTCAGAACAAAGCTGCGTTCGCTGGCGGCGACATAGCCGAGCTGGGTGAGGGTGTACAGACAGCGCCGCACCGCCGCGCGCGGGATGCCCGTGCGCCGGCTCAATTCGGCAATCGTCATTTTTTGGGGCTGGTCGTTGAAGGCGCGGATGACCGCGAGCCCGCGCGCCAGCGAGGCCATGAAGTCCGGGTCGCCGCTAAAGGCCCCGATCGCAGCGCTCGAGTCTGCTGTCATCCGGTTGCTGTCATCCAGTCCGCGCCGCGTAGTTCATCGGGCCTCCGCCACTTCCGCCTGCGCGCGGATCACGTCTCCTAACGCGGCTCGTTTTTTTGGGGAAAGCGCCAGTTGACAGCTGCGCGCTTCAAGCCTACTTTAGGCAAGGTTCGTTAATCGCGCAAGTGTGCGATTAACGAACGAAGCGTCGAATGAAGTATTGAATGAAGCGTTGAACGCAACGTGGAAGCAGAATGAGCGCGTATTGGCCTCCATTGCAGGGGAGGTGGAGAGATCCCCGGGCCCGACGCGAGGCGCCCGCTCGCTCTGTGCGGGTGTAGCATTGGTCGGGCGGTCTGCCGTGCGCGGCCTGTCGTATGCGGCCAGTGCCACCTGAGGAGGAGAGCTATGCCAGAAATCGCCGGCTATCGGCGCGCGTGGTTTGGAGGCCAACCAGACTACCTCTATCCACCCTACACGTCGACGACGCTGCGCGCGCCGGCCCAGCCGCTCGTCCTTTTGCCGCACACGCTCTCGGAGGTGACGGGACCTGTCTTCGGAGTCGACGACATCGGTGCGGCCGACAACGATCTGACCATGCAGCACGAGGCGGCGCCGTTGGGGGAGCGCATCATCGTCTCGGGCCGGGTTCTCGATGCCAATGGACGAGTGGTGCCTCGCGCGCTCGTCGAAATCTGGCAATGTAACGCGGCCGGACGCTATGCCCACAAGGTGGATAACCACGATGCGCCTCTGGATCCCAATTTCACCGGCTGCGGCAGGATGCTGACGGACGCAGAAGGGCACTATCGGTTTGTGACCATCAAGCCCGGGGCCTATCCCTGGCGCAATCACTATAACGCCTGGCGGCCCGGACACATCCACTTCTCGATCTTCGGCCAGGGCATCGTGACGCGTCTGGTGACCCAGATGTATTTCCCAGGCGATCCGCTCTTGGCCTACGACCCGATCTTCAACAGCACCGCCGACGACAAGGCGCGCCAGCGGCTCGTCGCCCAGTTCGACTGGGAGAACACCCACCCCGAATGGGCTCTCGCCTACCGCTTCGACATCATCCTGCGCGGCCGCGAGGCGACGCCGATGGAGCGCTGAAGTGAGCCTCATCCCCACCCCCTCGCAGACCGTCGGCCCCTATTTTTCGCTGGGCCTTGACGCGCTGAACAGGACCGAGCTGTGCGCGCCAGAGGCACCGGGCGCGCTGACTTTGTCGGGTCAGCTTCTGGATGGTGCCGGTGCACCGGTCGCCGATGCAGTGCTCGAAATCTGGCAGGCCGCCAGAAGCGGACGCTATGCACATCCCGAGGACCGACGCGAACTGCCGCTCGAGAAGGATTGGAAGGGGTTCGGGCGGGTGCCCACCGACAGGGAGGGCCGCTTCACCTTCACGACCGTCAAGCCCGGTGCCGTCCCGGGGCCGGCCGCACAGATGCAGGCTCCGCACATCGTGGTCCTCATCGGGATGCGCGGGCTGTTGCGGCATCTCATGACACGGATTTACTTTCCAGACGAGCCCGCCAACGAGCGCGATCCGATTCTCGCCATGGTTCCTCTGGCGCGCCGCCCGACCCTCGTGGCACAACCTGCCGGTCCGAAGGCCCTGCGCTGGAATATCAATCTCCAGGGCCCGGACGAAACCGTGTTTTTCAGCTACTGATGGCTCGGCAGCGGGGAATCCGGGCGTGAACGCAGCACAGCGGGTGCCGCTCCTCACGGGCCTGTTTGGCACAGCGTCGATGCACGCGGTGTTTTCCGACCGTGCTTGTCTTCAGGGTCTGCTCGACTTCGAAGCGGCCCTGGCGCGCTCCGAGGCTGAACAGGGCATCATCCCGGCCGATGCGGCAGAGGTGATCGCGAGGCACTGCGACGCCGGGCTCTACGACCTGAGCTTGCTCGGCGAAGGTGCGGCGCAGGCCGGTAACCTTGCCATTCCGCTGGTGCGCGCCTTGACAGCGCGTGTTCACGCCGAGAACCCCGATGCATCGGGGTATGTCCACTGGGGGGCGACGAGCCAAGATGCCATCGACACCGGCGCCATGCTGCAGATCGGTCTGGCGCTTGCTCTCGTGCGCTCCGATCTCGTCCGGCTGATCCGGGCGCTCGCGGAGCTCTGCGATCGTGAACGGGCGACCGTGATGGCCGGGCGTACCTGGCTGCAGCAGGCGGTACCGGTCACATTGGGCCTGAAGGCGGCCGGCTGGCTGGATGCGGCCCTGCGGCATCACGAGCGGCTCGCCGAACTCGAGGCGCATCGGGTGCTGCAATTCGGCGGTGCGGCCGGCACCCTCGCCTCTTTGGGAGTGCCAGGGCCCGGACTTGCCGTGGCGCTTGCGAAGGAACTCAGGCTCGACCTGCCGGACCTGCCCTGGCACACGCAGCGCGACCGAATCGCAGCGCTCGCCGCGGGTCTGGGAATGCTGGTCGGCAGTCTCGGTAAGATCGCACGGGACATCTCCTTACTGATGCAGACCGAAGTGGCCGAGGCGCACGAGCCGATCGCTCCGGGCCGCGGGGGATCCTCCACGATGCCGCACAAACGCAATCCGGTCGCCTCGGCCAACATCCTGGCTGCAGCATTGCGCGTGCCGGGCTTGGTCTCGACCGTGCTCTTGGCCATGGTCCAGGAACACGAGCGTGGTTTGGGAGGCTGGCATGCGGAATGGGAGGTGCTCCCCGAAATCTTTCGGCTCTGCGCTGGTGCTCTGGCCCAGTCGGTCGAAGTCATCGAAGGCTTGGGCGTCGATGCACCACGCATGCTCGCCAACCTTGGACTCACGCAAGGGCTGCCCTTGGCCGAGGCGGTGACGATGGCGCTGGCCCCGGTCCTTGGACGGAGCACGGCGCATGGGCTCATCGAGAAGGCCAGCCGGAAGGCGAGCGCTTTGGGACTGCCGCTCGAAGAGGTGCTCAACGAGATGCCCGAAGTGCGCAAGGAACTCGCGCCGGAACGGATCAGAGAACTCCTCGATCCGTCGCGCTATCTGGGCTCCACGCAGTTGTTCATCGACGCGGTCCTGGCCAGGGCTCGCGGGCTGGTCGACGAGGAAGCGCCATGCAGACCATCGAACTGAAGGACATCCGGCTCGCCTACGAATTCGACGAGCGCGCCGGCCAGGACGCGCCGGTTCTCGTGCTCTCGAATTCGCTGGGTACGAGCCTTGCGATGTGGGAGCCGCAGCGCGAGTTCCTCGCTGCAACCCACCGGCTCTTGCGCTATGACACGCGCGGACACGGGCGCTCCGAACTGGGCCAAGGTCCGCATACGCTCGAGCAGCGCGCCCAGGATGTGCTTGGCCTTCTCGATGCGCTCGAACTCGACCAGGTCGACTTCTGCGGGCTCTCGATGGGAGGGATGACGGCCCAATGGCTGGGTGTGCACGCACCGTCTCGCGTTCGGCGCCTCATCCTGTGCAATACGGCCGCAAAGATCGGCACGCCCGAGATCTGGAACAACCGAATCGCGACCGTTCTCGCAGAGGGAATGGGCGCGATCACCGAGGGAGTTCTCGAGCGCTGGTTCACCGCCCCGTTTCGGGCCACGCATCCTGAAGCGGTCGAGCCCGTAAGGCAGGGACTGCTCGAGACGACGCCAGAGGGATATGCCGCCTCATGCGCTGCGATCCGAGAGGCCGATCTGCGCACCGAACTCGCGCGTATCGTGGCCCCGACCCTGGTCATCTCGGGCACCCACGACCCCGCCACGACGCCCGCCGACGGGGCCTTTCTGGCCGCGCAGATTCCAAAGGCGCGTTATGTCGAGCTCGCTTGCGCGCACCTATCGAATATCGAGCTGCCGCGGGAATTCAATCGGGCGCTGGGCGAATTTCTCCGGGAGGAACGGCATGGATGAGGGTGAACGTTATCGACGTGGGCTGGAGGTGCGCCGCGCCGTCCTCGGTGCCGAGCATGTGGATAAGAGCCTCGCGAACCTGAACCCCTTCAACGAGGAATTCCAGGAGTTCATCACGCGCAATGCCTGGGGCGAAATCTGGACCCGGCCGGGACTGCCACGCCACACGCGCAGCCTCCTGACCATTGCGATGATGGTGGCTCTGAACCGGACCGAGGAGTTGCGGCTGCACCTGCGTGCGGCCGCCAACAATGGCGTCACGCGTGATGAGATCAAGGAAGTCCTGCTGCAAAGTGCCGTCTACTGCGGCGTGCCGGCAGCCAACAGTGCGTTTCACCTCGCCCTGGAGGTCTTTGCTGGTCAGGACGCTCAACCGTAGGCCCCCCAATTCCAACTCAAACCGAGGAGACCCCACCATGTCCCACTCCAGAGCGATGATCCAAACGCTCTTTGGCGCCTTCGCCCTGGCCGTCCTGGCTCAGGGTGCGCAGGCCCAACAGTCCGTGAAGATCGGCGTCATCGCCGAATTCTCAGGACCCTTTGCCGAGTATGGCAAACAGATCGAGAACGGCATGAAGGCCTATATGAGTCTGAACGGCGACACGGTCGCCGGCAAGAAGATCGAGATCATCACGCGCGATACCAC
>CAJCID010000294.1 GCA_903970305.1 Rhodospirillales bacterium
CGCCGCACTTTCAACCAGCCCGGAACTCCTTCGCCGAAGGCGATCGCAAGAGCGCTCGGGACGCTCAGGTTTACCGAGGCACAGGGACTGGTTCAAAGGGCTATCAAAACACACCCGATTCTCCCGCGTCGCGGCACTGCGAGTCGGGCGCAAGGCGCACAACCCGCGTGTCCATCTTGGCAAGGCTGGGTTCCAGACGATGCAAATAGGGTGCTGACGCCGCTCGCTTTTATCACATTCCGTGGCGGGGTGCGCGTCCAGAACATGTTCCGCTTCTGGTAAGCCGCACTGGATCTCGGGCTGCAGAGAGGGGAGCCTCCGTCTTTTGGACAACTAGGTCCGGGTGATATAATCAAAAGTTATCTTGATCAGTCATTTTCTGGAGAGTGTAGTCGTGATTTCGAACGCATATGCCCAAGCCGGCGCTGCGACCAGCGGACCCGAGTCGCTCCTCGCGAGCCCGCTGCCGATGGTGGTGATTTTCTTCGTGATCATGTATTTCTTGATGATTCGCCCTCAACAAAAACGCGCAAAAGAACAGCGGACGATGCTCGATGCCTTGAAGGCGGGCGACGAGGTCATCACGACCGGGGGAATCCTCGGGAAGGCCACCAAGGTGACGGACCAGTACGTGACCGTCGAAGTCGCCCAGGCCGGGACCGCCCCGGTCGAGCTGCTCGTGCAGAAGGCCTCCGTGCAGACCGTGTTGCCCAAAGGAACGATCAAGTCTATCTGAACCGTAGCCACGGGCGCGCCCCTCTCTAACCTTACACCCCCTTTGTCTTCGAGCGAACCTGATTCATGAATCGCTACCCGACCTGGAAATACGTCCTTATCGCCGTGGCACTGCTGTTCGGGATGCTCTATACGCTGCCCAATTTTTTCAAGCCGGTTCCTGCCGTGCAGGTGGCGAGCGTGAAGCCGACCATCAAGGTCGACGCATCGATGACCTCAAGAATTGAAGAGATCCTCAAAAAGGATGGGATCGCCTATTCGGGCGTCTTTTTCGAGGGTGGGCTTGCGCCCAGCATCAAGGTGCGCCTCGAGTCCGATGAGCTGCAGCTCAAGGCCAAAGATGCCTTGCAGAAGGAACTCAATCCAGATCCGACCGACCCCATCTACATTGTTGCACTGAACCTCCTCTCATCGAGCCCTTCCTGGTTGACTGCGATCCACGCGCTGCCGATGTATCTGGGTCTGGATCTGCGCGGCGGAGTCCATTTTCTGATGCAGGTCGATATGAATTCGGCAATCGGAAAGCGACTCGACAGCCTGGCAGGCGATGTGCGCAGTATCTTGCGCGACAAGAGCATTCGATCCAATGGGGCCAATCGCGTGGGCCAGCAGATCGAGATCGGTCTTGCCGATCTGGAGACGGCGAATCGGGCGTTGCCGGTGGTGCAGGAAGCGATGCCCGACCTCGACTGGAAGATTGTTCCGGATGGCACGGCCTTCAAATTGGTGGCCACCTTCAAACCGCCCGCCCTGCGACTGATTGAGGACAGCGCTCTCAGGCAGAACATCACCACGCTGCACAATCGGGTCAACCAGTTGGGAACGAGTGAGCCGGTCATTCAGCAACAGGGCGCTGATCGAATCGTGGTCGAGCTGCCAGGCGTTCAAGATACGGCTCGCGCCAAGGACATCATTGGACGCACTGCGACGCTCGAAGCCCGTCTAGTCGATAGTGGTCCCGAAGCCTTAACCGCAGCCGCTGCCGGCACCGTACCCTTCGGAGATGAACGATTCGTCGATGCGAACGGCATTCCCATCCTCGTGAAGAAGGAAGTTGTTTTTTCTGGAGACAATCTGACCGACGCGCAACCGAACGTCGACGGGCAGACCCAGGAGCCCGTGGTGAATCTGAATCTAGACGCCAAGGGGGCAAGAGTAGTCCGTGATGTCTCGCGCGAAAACATCGGCCAGCGCATGGCGCTCATCTTGTTCGAGAAGGGCAAGGGCTCGGTCATCACCGCACCCGTCATCCGAGGAGAACTCGGGGCCCGGTTTCAAATCAGTGGTGCGATGACGCCCGAGGTTGCTGCTGACACCGCTTTGCTGCTGCGTTCCGGAGCACTTGCCGCGCCGATGGACATCATCGAGGAACGTACCGTGGGACCCTCGCTGGGGGCGGACAATATCGCACGGGGCTTTCTGTCGACCGTCTATGGCTTCTTGGCGATCACCATCTTCATGGTGATCTACTACGTACTCTTCGGATTAGTCTCGGTCGTTGCCCTGGCTTCTAACCTTCTCCTGCTCGTCGCGCTGCTGTCGGCCCTGCAGGCGACGCTGACTCTGCCGGGTATGGCCGCCATCGCCCTGACTCTAGGGATGGCGATCGATTCCAACGTGCTCATTAACGAGCGGATCAGGGAAGAGTTGCGCAATGGCACGCCGCCTCAGGCAGCCATCAACTCGGGATACGAGAGGGCCTTCGGGACGATCCTCGACTCGAACATCACCACACTCATCGCGGGGCTGTCCCTGCTCGCCTTTGGCTCGGGGCCGGTGCGAGGGTTTGCAGTGGTGCACTGTCTGGGCATCGTGACCTCGATCTTCTCCTCGGTCTTCGTCTCGCGCGGTATCGTTAACCTCATCTATGGCAAGCGCAAGAAGCTCGCGGGACTGGCGATCGGCCAAGTCTGGAAGGCGGCTTAGCGAGTTCGCATAAGACCATTTAGGGCAGTCGCGGGCCGCTGGCCCGGCTGTGAACCACTGAGAAAGCCATGGAATTTTTCCGGATCAAGCACGACATTCCATTCATGCGCCATGCGCTGGTCTTCAACGTCATCTCGTTGATCACCTTCCTCGCGGCGGTGTTCTTTCTGACCACGCGGGGCCTGAACCTGTCCATCGAGTTTACCGGGGGCGAGGTGGTCGTCGCGCGCTACGCGGAGCAGGTCGATATCGATGCGCTGCGCAAGGCGCTCGAATCGGCAGGAGTGAGTCAGCCCGAGGTTCAGAACTTCGGAACTGCGCGCGAGGTGCAGATCAAACTTTCCTTGAAGGATGTTGCCCAGGCTCCGTCCATCCGGGCGGACTCTCCTGCGGGATCGGCGGGCGCCGGTGCGTCCGATACGGCTAAGCTTGAT
>CAJCID010000295.1 GCA_903970305.1 Rhodospirillales bacterium
TCGTCCATGTTGAGCGCGCCCACCAGGATCGCGCCGGCCTTTTGCATGCGCTCGACCAAGACGGCGTCAGAGGCCGCCGCAGTGCGCTGGCGGTTCACAAAAGCACCCGCCAGCGTGACCGAACCCTTGACGTCAAAGAGATTCTTGACCGCATAGGGCACGCCTGCCAAGGGCGGCAAGGCCGCTCCCGAGGAGCGCATGTGGTCGATGGCCGCCGCTTCGCTACGCGCCCTTGCGGCTGTGATCTCGGTGAAGGCATTCACCGCCGGGTCGCGCTTACCGATGCGGTCCAGGCAATCCTCGAGGATTTCGGCAGCCGTGACCGAACCCGCTCTGAGCGCCGCACCGATCTCCTGGGCCGTGCTGAACTTCATGGCCGAAACAAGGTGATCGGCTCGAGCTCGAGCGGCAGGTCCGCGTTGGCGAAGAGGTCCGCGATGGCTGCGATGCGGCCGAACTCCGCCACGACGGCATCGACCTCGGCGGGAGCGAGGGTGTAGCCGGCAAGCTCCAGAGCCTGGCGGACGTAGGCCTCGACGATCGTGGGATCCATGGATGCTCCGCCCCCCCTGGCTTAACGCCGCACTTCGCGCTGGAAGATCGCGAGGCTCTCAGCCTTGGTCCGGATGAAGCTCGGTGCCGAGAGGGTGTCGGTGGTGCGCGGGCGCGGGTCGTCGTAGGAGAGGATCTCTGCAACCCGGGTGGGTCGCTTGGTCAGGAGCAGCACGCGATCGGCCAGGTAGACGGCCTCTTCGAGGTCATGCGAGACGAGCACCATCGTTGTGGCCGTCTGCAGAAAGACCTCCTGCAACTTCTCCCGGATGAATAGCGTCATCTCGAAGTCGAGTGCGGAGAAAGGTTCATCGAGAAACAGCACCTCCGGTCCGGGCGCCAGGGCGCGCATGATGGACGCGGTCTGCTGCTGGCCGCCCGAGAGTTCGTAAGGATAGCGGTGCAGATCGAACTTGACGTCGAACGAGGCCACGAGCTCAGCGACTCGTCTTGCGACCTGGGCCGAGCTTTGACCCTCGAGCTTGAGCGGATAGGCGATGTTGTCGATCGTCCTCTGCCACGGAAAAAGCGCCTCCCGGTAGTTCTGGAAGACATATCCGACCTTGGTCTGGGCGCGCGACTTGCCATCGAAAAGGATCGAGCCGGAATCGATCGGGATGAGACCGGCGATCATGTTGATGAGCGTCGACTTGCCGCAGCCGTTGGGTCCGAAGACCGAGACGATCTTGCCTTTGGGGATGTCCAGGTCGAAGTTCTGATAGAGGGGTTTGCCCGCGAAGTACTTGTTCAGTCCGCGGATCGTGATGTGCGTGCCGGGCGGCCCGGGGCGGATCGGCAGGGCGGCCTCGGGGGCGACGAGAGAGGGATCGATAGGGCGCATGTTTAACGGCCGCTCCAGTGGACGATGCGCTTTTCGAGCATCAGGAAAAGGATGTTCAAGGCGTAGCCAAGGCCGCCCGCAGCGAGGATCGAGGCGTACATGTCGCGCACATTCAAGACCTGCTGGGAGTCGATGATCCGGTGCCCAAGGCCATTCTCCGAACCGATGAACATCTCGGCCACGATGACGATGACCAGCGCCATCGAGATCGCGCTGCGCAAGCCCACGAAGGTCGGCTGCAGGCTCTCCCAGACGAGCACGTCGCGAAAGATCTGCCAACGCGAGGCGCCCATGACCTGCGCGGCCATGGCGCGCTGCTTACGCGAATTCAAGACGCCATAGGCGCTGTTAAAGAGGATCACGAGGAGCGCAGCGAAGGCCGCGATCGCCACCTTGTTGATGTCCGAGACGCCGAAGATCATGAGGAACAAGGGAATCAAGGCCGACGAAGGCGTCGAGCGGAAGAAGTCGATCAAGAACTCGACGCTCCGATAGGCGCGCTCGTTACTGCCCAGGAGCACGCCGAGCGGCACACCGACGACCGCCGCGATGCCAAACGCCTCGAGCGTGCGTAACAGCGTATAGCCGAAGTCCTGCAACAAGGAGCCGTTGAAAAGGCCCGTCACGAGCGTGACGAGCGTGGCGAAAGGCAAGGGCAGCAATACCGGACTGACGAGTTCGAAGCGCACCATCAGGTCCCACACCACAAAAAGGAGCAGCGGCCCGATCAGAGGCAAGAGCGTCGTGAGCCCGACACGCCTGCCTCGAGGGACCTCTGCCGCGTCGACGCTTTCGTCCAGGGGTGCGTTCTTTGACCCACCGTCTTCCAGATCCGGCACTGGCGTATCCATGGCTAGGCCTTATAGAGCATCGGCTCGACCAGGACGCGCGACTTGAAGACGCCCTTGTCGGCGAACAGGTCGAAGAATTTCTGGAACATCTGCACGTCGTATGCGGTGAATTCCGTCGAGAGCTTGTAGGCAGCCAGCGGCACCTCCTCGGTCAGGCTGCCGTCGATCGCGGTATACCCCTTTAGATACTGACGTGCTTCGGCAGGGCTCTTGCGCACCAGCTCGATCCCGCGCGCGTAGGCAGCGATGAAGCTCTTCGTCTCCGCCGGATTGTGTGCGATGAAATTCGAGGTCAAGGAGGCGGAGCCCCCGAACCACGGGGCCATCGGATCACCGAGCACATAGCGGGCGATGACGCCCGCCTCGAGCACGCGCGTCGAGCCCGCCAGTCGCCCGACCGTCCCGGTCGGCTCGAGCGTGTAGACCGCATCGATCTGGCCTGCCGCGAGCGCTCCCACATGAGCTGCAATCGGCAGTTCCACGACCGTGGCACCGCTCGCCCCGGCGCGCTCCAGGACGGTCTTGGCCAAGGTCACGTTCTGAATCCCAGGCCCCGAACCCACGCGCTTGCCCTTCAGTTCAGCAATCGAGTGGACCGGGCTTGCGGTGGCGACCAGGAACTCGTCGAGGACGTCCTTCGCATTGCTTGGGTTCGAGGCAAAGATCTTCAGAAGGCCCGGAGACGCCAGTTCACCAATGGCCAGATTGGCCGAACCGGTACCGTTGGCGCTGCCGTCGCAGCGACCGGCAAGCATCGCCTCCATGACCTGCTGGGCTCCGGCGAACTTGACCCCTTCGACATCCAGTCCGGCTTCGCGGAAGTAGCCCTTCTCCAAGGCCGCGTAAAAGGGCAGGCCGGCTGCGATCGGCCAGTAGCCGATGCGGATTTTGACCGGGGGCTCCGCTCGGGCCTTAAGGCCGGTCATGCCGATGAGTGCGGTGGTTGCAGCAAGCCCGACAAAGCGGCGCCGCGAAGAGCGCGCCCGGCTCTCGGTGGCGCTCGCTCCGATGGAAAGGAGATCTGGACGAGGTTGGGTCATGGCGTGGGCTTTCTGGTTTGGGGGCTCTAGTGCTCGTGCCCCGAATGCTTCAGGTAGGCGCGCCAGCCCCCGAAATGCGAGATGTCCAGCGCGTTTTCGACAGCGGCTGCTTCGCACAGAAAACCCTGGATGCGGCTGCCGTCGACCATCTCGATGCTGCCAATGCCAAGGGGCGCGGGTATCTCGGCAACGAAGGCCCCGTAGGAGAGCGTGGGGATCTCCCAGACCTCGGCCTCGATCGACAGGCCCGCCTTGCCAGAGGCCCCCTGACGCACGAGACCCGGCTTGGGCGGGCGCGTACCCTGTAGCGCAAAGAGCCGATACACCGGAGCCGTCGCCGTCTTCGCGATGAGGCGCGCGTCGCGCGAACGCAACAGACCGTTCAGCGGCAGTCCATCCAGATGGGCACCGACGACTGCGACCTTCACGGTCGTTCCCTCTGGACGGGCTTGCGTCTTTGCCGGGGGCGGACCACCCCGGTCCAAGCCTCCCGCCAGACCGCTCGCCTCATGGAAACGCGCTGCCAGATCGAGCAGCTTCCATTCGCTGCCAGCAGGGCCGATCAAGGTGATCCCGAAGGGCAGACCATCGGGGCGGATCAAGGCCGGTACCGAGACCGCGGCCAGATCCAGCAGGTTGACAAAGTTCGTGTAGCGCCCAAGCCTCTGATTGGTTGCAAAGGGCTCGGCTAAGACTTCGGCAATCGTCGGGTGCGTGGGCGCTGTCGGCACGACCAGCACATCCACGCGCGACCAGATCTGCGCGCTCTGGCGCCACTCACCCAGGCGCACCATCGCCATGAAGAGATCTGCCGCAGAATGGTGCCTGCCACGCTCGATAATGGCGCGTACGACCGGATGGATCGAGGCGTTCTGGGAATCAAAGAAGGGCTGGATCGCCGCATACCGTTCTGCGAGCCAGGCCTCCTCGTAAAGCGCCCCGGCGGCCTCTGCAAAGGGGGTGAAGTCGATGGCACTCGCCGTGCCGCCCAGGCCCGCGAGCAGCGCGAGCGCACGCCCAAAGGATTCCTCCGAGAGGCCGTCGCCGTCGAACTGCAGATGCTCGGTGTCCGGGATGCCATAGCGAAATTTCTCGGGGAGAAAGGCCGGATCGAGTGCGACGGGGCGCGAGAACGGGTCAGCGGGATCGAAGCCTGCGCACACCGCGAGCACGTCGGCGGCAAGCGGCACATCGCGCGTGAAGATCGACACGCAATCCAGATGCCGGCAGGCCGGCACGACCCCGCGCGCACTCAACAGGCCGCGCGAGGGCTTAAGGCCCACGAGGTTGTTAAAGCCCGCGGGGATCCGCCCCGAGCCTGCCGTGTCGGTGCCCAGGGCAATGTCCACCAGTCCCAGTGCGACAGCGACCGCCGAGCCAGAACTCGAGCCACCGCTGATGTAATCCGGGTCAAAGGCGTTCGGTACCACGCCATAGGGCGAGCGCGTGCCCACGAGCCCGCAGGCGAACTGGTCCAGGTTGGTCTTGCCAACGACAGCCGCACCGGCGGCAACCAGGGCCTCGACCACCCGCGCCGAGCGCTTGGGCGTATAGGAGAACTCGGGGCAGCCGGCCGTCGTCGGAAACCCCTGCACGTCGATATTGTCCTTGACGGCTACGAGTTTGCCCGCAAGTGGGCCCTCCCCTTCGGCACCCGAGGCCAAAAGATGCTCGGGTCCACGGGTGATCCAGATCGACTTCGGGGCGCCATCGGCATTGGCGTGAAACTGCCGCAGTTTTTCCTGCAGGTTAAACGAGAGAGGCATGATGGCAAGGGTCCACTGGTATACCAGTTGGGACGCAAGCAGGGTTCATGCCAATGAGACGTCTCGCTTTGGGGGTTGGTGGGCAAAGATCTCGCGCCAAGCGCTCACTCTTCAAGGCTGCGGACTGTCCAGCGCGTATCCAGACAGATCCTTGGGCCTTTGTAGAGGCCGCAATGCCATCGGCTAGGCCTCGAGAAACCCACCTGCGGCGGCCAGCACCGCATCGACCTTCCCGACCCCGAGCGCTTCTATCGGGGTTTGCCCTCCGAGCGAAAGCTTCGGTGTCGTGAAGACGGACCACTTGCTCCATCCGTCAAGAGTCCCGAGCCGCTTTGACACGGCTTCGATCGCCTTTCGCTCCTTGCTGAGATAAAAGGCGGGGTAGTACTCCTCGCCCGTGGGCCTCGTCACGACGAACACGCGACCGGAGTCGCGAGCCTTCTTGAGTGCCTGGCAGCTGATCTTCAAAGCAGAGATGATCTCGCCTGCGGAATAGACCAGACCTTTCATGGTGCGGGATTTTCCAATGGGACGTAGGTTCCATAACTGTTGCGGCGAGCAGCGTGATTCTTCAATGGCCGGTCTGGGCGAGAATGTCGACCGACAGCTTCTGGGCCGATTTGCGAAATTCTTGCAGTTCCAAGCATCACTCGAGCAGCGACCGGTATACGCTGCCAAGCCGACATGGCTCTGGGGGTCGAAATCGGGCCGATCTGACGTGAGACCTACGTTCGGTGGTAGACCACGCGACCTCTTCATGCGTTTTCCGGTTGTAAGGCGCGTGTTGACAATGAATATACGGCGACATAAAGTGTGTATCGGTTGTGCATACATTCATGGAGAGAGCAATGCGTGATACCGCGATTAACTTGCGAGCCTTTCCGGAGCAGCGCGATCTGATCGACCATGCTGCCCAGTTGCTTGGTAAAAGTCGGTCCGACTTCATGCTCGAGGCCGCTTGCGACAAAGCGCAAGCTGTCGTGCTTGACCAGGTGTTCTTCGCGTTGGATGCTGACAAGTACAAGCAATTCAACAAGCTGCTCGACGCCCCGCCGTCGCACAACGCGGCGCTCGAACGGCTCATGGCCGTAAAAGCGCCTTGGAAGACGCGCACGGCGAGGAAATGACTTTACGTCTTCGGGCACCGGAGCCGTTCTCAGCCTCGCACCGTGCAACCGAATTCGAGTGTGGAGAACCTTCCCTCGATGATTGGCTCAAGCGCCGCGCACTTCCGAATCAATTGACTGGAGCCAGTCGCACCTTCGTAGTCGTGGACGATGCGGAGTGCGTTCGCGGCTATTATGCCCTCGCCGTCGGAGCCGTATCTCACCAACTCGCTTCAGGGTCGGTTCGGCGAAACATGCCGGATCCAATTCCAGTGATGGTGCTTGCACGTCTTGCAGTGGACCGGGGGGCACAAGGAATTCAGCTTGGTGGTGCATTGCTGAAAGACGCGGTTAATCGAACCGTTTCGGTGTCTCAAGACGCCGGCGTCAGAGCTTTGCTCGTCCACGCACTGAATGATCAAGCCAAGCAATTTTACGAACACTACGGATTCCAAGTCTCGCCGACGCATGGAATGACGTTGATGCTACGCCTGCCTGCCGCCAAGACTTAGAGGGCCTCCTCTTAACCGAGTGAGCCGATTCGATCCACGCCTTGATCGCGTTCCGGGTCCGTCTACGACGGTTCCAGTTGCGCTTTGCATGCAGAAATCATATATCTGCCACACTCGATCTGGGGACCAAAACGCGCAGACTCTGACAGTCTGTGATGCTGATGGGTCCCTTAGCGGGCGCTGCGCGGATGCGTGAAAATGCACATCCGGCACCTCCGAGTTCCTTGCCGAAAAGTACTGGATAGGCTACTTTTAGTACCATTTCTAGTACTTTTTGGAGCCGACCTTGAATGTGCTCACTGTTGCTGAATTGAAGCGCCGGGGGATGGCCGCAATCGAAGATGGGCTACTTCGCGGTCCTGTCCACATTGTTAAGCGAAACCGACCGGCAGCGGTCGTACTCTCAGAGGAGGAGTACCAGCGCCTCCTGGGCGGACCAGCGGGCGCATCGAACGGGTTAACGGCGATGCAATGGTTGCTCTCCCAGACCTCGACCGGAAAACGCACCAAGGCGAAGATCGACGCGGACCTGAAAGCCGGGCGTGAATGGTGATCGCATTCTTCGACGCAAGCGCTCTGAGCTACCTAGTTGAAGGTAGAGAGCCGTTTGCCGGCGGGGTTCGAGAGGCACTGGTGGCGTTCTCGAAGAAGTACCCCGGCGCGGGCTCGGCAGTGAGCCGATTGACGTGGCTGGAGTGCCGAGTGGGTCCGGTGAAGCAAGGTGACGCCGCCACCTTGGCGCTGTACGACGCGTTCTTCGCCCGACCGGATCTGAAGTGGGTTGAGCTTACGAAGGATGTCGTCGAATTAGCCACAGCGATCCGTGTCAAACATGGACTAAGAACTCCCGATTCACTCCAGGCGGCGAGCTGCTTGCAACTCGGGGCGAATCACATGTTCCTGAGCGGAGACGATGATTTCAAGCGTGTCGGTGGGTTGCGCGTGAGGGTGCTGAGCTAGGTCGATCGATCCACGTTGGGTTGCAGCGAATCGGCGCGACAGAACTGCGGCCGGAATCCCCTTCCAAGGACGACGCCCGATGGTACATTGGTACGAACTAACCGAGCCACGATAGTTCACCTTCCCTTCCGCAAATCCTGCCAAATAGATTGGATCGCATATGGATGTTTTCGCCCGGACCTTACTTGTGACGGCCGGATTACTCAGCTTGACCCTTATTGCTGGGGCGGCAGCGATCGGGCTGGACGGATTGCATGATCGGGTAGGTCGCGCAGAGCTTGCCATTGTCCCCGGCAATCCGGTCCGAACTAACGGTCGGCCCTCGCGCAGACTCCAGGGGCGGCTAGACGCGGCACTCGACCTCTACCAAACCGGGCGGTGCCGGATGATCCTCGTCAGCGGAACAACCGACGCCAACGGCATCGACGAATCTGCGGCCATGAAGGCCTACCTTGTCTCGCGAGGTGTGCCCAACGACGCGATCGTGGCCGACAAGACGGGAGATAGCACAATGGGGACGGCCCGTTTTGCAGCACAGTTGATTCGCTCGAAGGGGCTCGGAAATCCGATTCTTGTGAGCCAGTTCTTCCATATCTCGCGCTTGCGGCTCGCGCTAGAGAAACAAGGGATCTCATCAGCCGGCAATGTGCATTCGAACCGGTTCGAAACGAGGGACTGGTTCTACCTGGTGCGCGAGGTTTTCGCTTATGGAGCATACGCTGCTGGGATGAAGGATGCGCGTACTTAGGACAATGCTCTACTCCTCCGAAAAGTCATTGCTTCCCGCAAGGCCCGATCAGTTGGCCGGCGATCTGCTCTTTATCCGAGATTCGGTCGGGAATATGCGAGAGGGATTCGGCGACGGCGCTTCTTCCGAAAATGGGTGCGTGGGGCGGTCCAGCGTAGTGCTTCTTGTCGATCTTCTGCGAAGAGAGCAACCTTTTCAACATCCGAGAGACCGAGTTTCGTCGGCGCCTCAATAGGCGGGAAGGATCCGGCCTCTTTCTTGGCTCGGGGCGTTAACTTGTGAATGCCTTCCGCCGAGCCCACCGCACCCCACAACCCCACAAAGCAGACGGCTCTTATGCTTGCGCCTTGGCTGTCAGTTCGGTTCCCAGAGCTTTCACTCCAGCGAGCTGTCTTGAGCGTTGGGTTTCCATGCTCGCTAACTAAACGAGCGATCGAGTTGTTCACGCGATAGCCCGGCCACCTGCAACCTGTGCCATGCCCTTCGCGCGGGCAACCACACCTAGGGAAGCTCTGCGTAAGTCGCAGAACTGGTAAGTTTATTGCTTAGAATTCGAGCACCGAAAGAATTCTTGAGGTGAGCATGGATCAGCTGAACCTTGGTGCATCGGAGTGGGCCTTGAAGAAGAAGGTAACGCGCCG
>CAJCID010000296.1 GCA_903970305.1 Rhodospirillales bacterium
CGCGGACCGTGTGGCGAGGGCAGGCTCGGTATAATTCGTGCTTCGTCGTGGGCACGTGCCCATTCAAAAGCCACTGTCCTGGCGATGATTAGACATGCGCCCGATTCGTTGGCCCAGGATGCCAGGCGGCCAAGGCTCGAGGGTCAGAAATCCTTAGCGGTTGCAGAACCGAGAAAAGTACCCCATGTTCTACAAACACCATGTGTTCTTCTGCCTCAATCAGCGCGATGGCGACGAGCGTCCCTGCTGCGCCGCACGCGGCGCCGAGGCCATGCAAAAACATGCCAAATCCCGGGTCAAGGAGCTGGGCCTCGCTGTCCCTGGGGGTGTGCGGATCAACAAGGCCGGTTGTCTCGACCGATGTGAGCTCGGTCCGGTGGTTGTGGTCTACCCCGAGGCGGTCTGGTACACCTACGTCGACGCGAGCGATATCGATGAGATCGTCGAATCCCATCTGCGTGACGGCCAGGTCGTCGAGCGATTGCTACTCGAGCCGCAGTGAACGCGGCGACTCGCACGATCGGTCTTACCGGACCGGTCGGCAATATCGAGGTCGCTCTCGATGCACCTGTGGGTAGTGCGCGCGGTCTGGCGGTCGTCTCCCACCCTCACCCGCTTTTCGGGGGCACGCTGGACAATAAGGTCGTGCAGACCTTGGCGCGCGCGCTTCTGGCACTCGGCTATCTGGTCGCCCGTCCCAACTTCCGGGGCGTGGGAGCCACACAAGGCACCTACGATCAGGGCCGCGGTGAGGTGGATGACCTGATCGAAGTCGTCTCGATCCTGCGCCATGAGCGGCGCCTCGATGACCTCGTCCTTGCTGGCTTCTCCTTTGGAAGCGTCGTTTCGGCACGAGCTGCCAGCCAACTGCATGCACTAGGGCGCGCCCCCCAGAAGCTGGTCCTGGTCGGCACCGCCGCGGGCCGGTGGGACGTGCCGTCGGTCCCGGCGAACACCCTCGTCATCCACGGGGAGAAGGACGATACCGTGCCGCTTTCGGCGGTGTTAGACTGGGCCAGTCCGCAGGAGCTTCCTGTGGTCGTGATCCCCGGAGCGGATCATTTCTTTCACCACAAACTCACATTGATTAAGCGAATCGTGCAGGATGCGTGGCAGGGAGATTCGACCATTCCCCGCGGCGCAACCATCCCGCAGGGTTGAGTTCGAGCATGCAGAAGCACTTCATCTACGCCAAGTCCGCCAAGGGCAACGACAACGTCGCCACACATCCACATCGACTTGCGGCGCGATACCGCCGCTTTCTCGCTCTGGTCGACGGAAAGCGCTCGGTAGCGGAACTCGACACCGTCGCTCGCCCCCAGGAGATCATCGAGACGCTGTCCTATCTGATCGCCCACGGGTTCATCGAGAAGGTTGGGGAACGAGGCCTTCCTGGGGCGCTTGATCCACAGGAGGATCCGTTCCTTGCGGCCAGCATGACTGCGGATATGTTCGAGGAGTTCAAGCGCCGCGCCGTTGTGCAACTCGACGAGAAGTTCGGTGCGCTGGCCCGTGCGGCCAGCGAACGGATCAGCCACGCGGGCACGCCCGCGGACCTGCGCGCGGCCCTGCGCGAATCGGAGCGCATGATGAGCGCGCAACAGCCCAAGGTTGATCCTACGGCAGTGCGCGAGATTTTTTTAAGGATCGGCCGCAACTTCGTCTGAGGGGCCCGTCTCGGGCCGGGCGCGCCTGCTACCCCGGCGAGCCCCTGCACCTGCCGTACAATCGCCCCTTTTCACAGTCGTTCTGTCCCATGCCTGCGTCTTATCCCAAGCTTCAACTACTCCCCCGTCTCGCCGTCCTGTTCTTGCTCTGGTGCGCAAGCGTTGGCCACGCCATCGCTCAGGTACCTGTTCCACCGGTCATTGCCGCAAAGAACTGGCTCTTGGTCGACCTGACGAGCGGCCAGACGCTCGCCGGCCTGGAGCCCAATACGCGCGTGGATCCAGCGTCCTTGACCAAGCTCATGACCGAGTATCTGACGCTCCAGGCGCTCCAGGACAAGAGGCTCACCCTCGATGAGGCGGTTCCGGTTCCGGTAAACCTGTACAAGCGGGTCAATCAGCGCCAGGAATCGGTGATGTTCATTCCCCCGGGCAAGACGGCGACGGTTGATGACCTGCTTCACGGGCTCATCATCCAATCCGGTAATGATGCCGCCTTGGTTCTTGCCGAAGCCGTCGCCGGCAATGAGTCCACTTTCGTGGATCGGATGAACGCTACAGCCAGGCAGATGGGGCTGACGGGCACGAGCTATCGCAATGCAGCCGGACTGACCGACCCGGAGCACTACACGACCCCGGCCGATCTTGCCGTCCTGGTGGAACACCTGATCAAGGACTTTCCGGGCTTCTATAGGCTGTATTCCGAGAAGGAGTTCACCTACAACGGCATCCATCAGCTCAATCGGAACCGTCTCCTCTGGATCGATCCTTCGGTCGATGGAGTCAAGACGGGTCATACTGATGCGGCAGGCTATTGCCTGATATCGTCGGCCCATCGGCCTGACGGGAACGGCGGCGAGCGCAGGCTACTGGCGATCGTCCTCGGGACGAGTTCGGACGACGCTCGGCAGCAGGAGAGTCTGAAATTGCTCAATTGGGGCTTCCAGAATTTCGATGTCGTCAAGCTCTACGAGGCAAGCCAGCCGATCGCAACTCCAGAGGTGTGGAAGGGGCGCATTGCGCAGGTCAAGGTCGGCTTCAGCCGCTCGATCTACCTGACCGTGCCCAAGGGCAAGACCGCGAGTGACATCAAGTCCGTCCTTGAGCACAATCAGCCGCTTCTTGCTCCCCTGAAGGCCGGTGAGCGCGTCGGGACGTTGAAACTATCGATCGATGACAAACCGGTGGAGCAGCTGCCGGTAGTCGCCCTCGAAGATGTCGAGTCGGCGGGACTGTTCGGACGTCTCGTCGATTCCGTTAAGCTCTGGTTCAAGCATTGACAGCGTGGGCTTCACTCGCGGTTAAGCTAAGCCTTCAGACCGCCCTGTAAGGAGAGTTGATGGACGATCCATTGGTATACCTGAGCGTGGCAGGCCGCGCTGAAATGGTCCCGCTATCCGAGGCGCGAGTCCCGGTCTTGGACCGCGGCTTCATCTTTGGCGACGGTATTTATGAAGTTGTTCCGGTCTATGCGCGGGTCCCCTTTCGACTGGCCCAGCATCTGGCTCGCCTAAGCCGCAGCCTGGGAGCGATCGGTATCGTGAATCCCTTCGACACCGATGGCTGGAAAACGCGCATCGCGGAGCTGATCGCTGGCTTCGATGCCGAGGATCAGCTGGTCTACATTCAGGTGACGCGCGGCGTGGCCCACCGCGCGCACGCGTTTCCGAAGGGGGCGATTCCGACGGTATTCATGATGGCCGGCCCGCTCGTGCAGGTTCAAAGCGAGGTGCGCAAGAATGGGGCTTCCGCAGTCACAGCCGCCGATAATCGCTGGCTGCGCTGCGACATCAAATCCACCTCGTTGCTCGGCAATGTGCTGATGGCCCAGAACGCGGCAGAACACGGGGTGGTCGAAACCATCCTCTTTCGGGATGGCCTCCTCTCTGAGGCCTCCTCCTCAAACGTCTGGGTGGTCAGCAATGGGGTGCTTTATGCCCCTCCAAAGGACGAACGCATTCTCGAGGGCATTCGCTACGGTCTGATCGCCGAGATGGCCGCCACCCAGGGATTGCCCTTCGAGATCCGGCCGATCACGAAGGAAGAAGTGCACGCGGCCGACGAGGTGATGCTCTCTTCGGCCACCAAGGAGGTCCTCTCTGTCGTGCAGCTCGACGGTCGACCGGTCGGGCGAGGTGTTCCAGGACCCGTCTACGCGCGCCTGTACGCGGGATATCAGG
>CAJCID010000297.1 GCA_903970305.1 Rhodospirillales bacterium
GCGTTTCGTCACCTCCGGGTTCTCGACCTCCATGGAGAACTCACGCTGGCGACCGACATACGTCTTTTTAGATCACAACTTCCACCTGAGTGCCTGATCAGCATAACTTTGGGCACCACCGAAGCGGGAACAATCTTTTCCTGGTTTGTCGATGAGAGCAGATTCGAACGCAGCGTTGTCCCGGTGGGCTATCTGTTCCCCGGAAAGGCCATTGCGATCCTTCTGGAGGATGGATCACCCGCGGGCATTGGCGAAGTCGGTGAACTCTTTGTTCGAGGACAGCTCGCGTTGGGCAGTTGGGAAGGAGGCCAGGTGACAGGTTTCCGCTTTTTCAGAGACCCGGCCGATCCGGCTGCACGCATCTATCAAACCGGAGACCTGATCAGGTTGCGGGCAGATGGCCTGGCGGAGTTTGTCGGCCGCAAAAGTCGTCAAATCAAGATACGTGGTTTGTGGGCGGATCTGGGTGAAATCGAATCTGCGCTACGATCCGCTCCCGGCGTCCGGGATGCCGTGGTGGTCGTGCAGTCGCTCGAAGACGAAGCCGACACGCTGGCAGCATTTGTAGCAGCCGACAAAGATCGGCCGCCCGGATTCATCGCGATGCTCAGGAAGTCCATAGTCGCGGCCACAGCCGAACACATGGCTCCGTCCAGCATTACTGTTCTGGAGGAGATTCCACGTTTACCAAACTACAAGCCGGACCTCACTCGACTGGACGCATTGGCAAATCGGCGCAAAAGCGGAGACACCGGTCTATGATCGAGTCAGCCGCATTCATCATGAAGTACGAGGCAAATGACGAGAAGCTGGGGGAAATCATCCTTGATGAATAATCCCGGTTGGTAAGATGATGCTCAGGCTGGACCCAAATCCAGTCGACATTCTATGACGCCAATGTCTTGGTGACCAAGTTATTGAAGCAATCCGATTGCATCGTTTCAGACAAGGTGTCGTGCCCATCGTAGCTGATGATGGGATGCAGCGTGACTCCTGGAAGCCCCTCCATTCGGCGCGCCGAAGCACTATCGTTCGGATGGTTGTCCGCGTAGCAGAGATGCAATTCTGGAATTCGCGGCGCCGCGTCGTACAGCGCTTTTAGGTCGGCCGCCATCGCTGGGGCACGGTCATACAGGTCAAGCATTTCCGGATGTTTCTCCAAGTCGCTTCTGCGAGCGTCGCCGATATCGAGGTTGGTTGGCGCGCTGAATGCCAAAACGCCCCTGGCATGAAGATCCAGTCCAAATCGTAAAGCCGCATAGCCACCAATCGAATGACCGACACAATGCAGCAACGGTTTGGCGCCATCCGTATCAGGACGGACTATCGACGGAACAATGCGCAGCAGAGCCTCCAGGCATTCTGAGTAGGATGACCCCAGACCTTTGATACCGTCGAGATAAAAGCAGCCGTTGGTATCCCGCATAAAGACAAAGCTCGCATCCACTCGATTCAGAAAGACATCTTCGTTGAAGCCCCAAAAACGCCCTCCTTTCCCTGGAAAGATGATGATCACCCGAGTTGCCTCGGGATTATGCGCGACCATGGCGCCGAAATCCTGTTGGCGTCCCGGGTGCAGCAGCGCACGTCCGGCCAGAAGGTGGCGGCACAGCCTGAGCATCTCAGGATGACCTATCGGGGGGCTTTGCAAGAGGTCGCTCAAAAGCTTGTGAGCGGGTTCGACGAATCCGAACACAATAAGGATCGTTGCGGCGTGTAACCTCTCCGCGGCGCTGGCATCCGGACCCTGTGCTCTCTCCCAGGCCTCCGCCACCACCTCCGGCAACTCTGCCCAGGTTGTATCGTCGTCGATGCTGTCGGTGCTCTCTTCTCGTCCTGCGGGGGTGGAGACAGGAGCCGGCCTCATATTCCCATCGTCCGCCAATACGACGGGGCGATCTTCGCTACGGGTCGTTTGGCGATTCCCTAAACTTTCGACGGCCTTCACCAGGTCACGCGGCGTCATGCCGGCATGAACGATATTCAGGGGCACGGTGCAACCGAGCGCATGCTCGATACGGAATATCACCCTCAGGATCTTGAGCGAATCACCACCAGCGTCCTCGAAGGTAAGATTATCCGTATAGGCCTGTGATCCCAGGGTTTGAGCCCAGGCTTTAGCGACTTCCTCTTCAATGCTCCGCGGTCCTAACGCTATCAAAGACGGCTCACTTTGTTCAAACCACCCGTCCGGAACCCGGACCTCCTCGATGTGTCTCCTGAACGTTGAAAGGCGAGGGGCAGCGAGCGGCGTTAAAGCCGCATCTCAGCGCTTACCGGCAGGGCGCGCCGGTACCACGTCGACCGAAAAGGTGAATTTATGTCGCTCGCCCGGCGCGAGCGCCCCGACGCCGACCACGTGCCGTGCGATCTTCTCGCCCTGCTCGTTGGTGATGGCGATCACCACGCAGTACTCGCTCTCGCTGCGGCCCGGGTGTGCAATGGTCCCTTCGAGGCGCATTGCCGTATGCCCTGCGGCTTGCTGCTCGGCGTTGTTGCCGACGTTGAATCGAAGGTGATGGTGACATCCAGGGCAAATGTTGGCGCTCTGCAGCACCGTCGCCTTGCAATGCGGACATGTTCGCGTTGCGCCAAGCGCGCCCGGACGAACTACGCTCATTTAGGACCCGGCGACGGTGCCCAGCTTCTTCAGCTTCTCGTCATCCCAGCCGAATTCGACGTGCCCGCGCATGCGCGAACCGGCGGCCACGGTGATGGACCCGGCCTTCACATCGCCGACGATCACACCGCCTTCCAGGACGTCGACCCGTTTGGCGGATTCGATGTTGCCCTGCAACTCTCCACCGACGACGACGACCGCGGCGAGCACCTGACCGGTCAGGTGCGCACCCGGATCGATGTTGAAGTTGCCGTCGATGCGCACATCGCCCTTGAAGCGTCCCGCCATGCGTACATTGCCCGTTCCCTCGATCTTGCCCTCGATGGTCAAGTTGGCCGCGATGACGGACTCTCCTCCCTCGCTGCGAGGGGCGGGAGCGGGCCGGCGCGCCGGGGCCAGGGCCGCATCGCTCGACATTCGCTCGACCGGCGCCGGGCGCTCCACGATGGGAGCCGGTGCCGCAGGAGCCGCACCCCCGGGGAGGGGCGTCAACGGTTCTTTACGGGCGGTCGGGATGGGACCGGGCGTGGGTTTCTCGTTCCAAAGTGCCATAGCAAAATCTCCAGCAAGTGAGGACCACAAGCGTACACGCTTAACCATGAGAAATGTCAGCGGAAGAACATCTTACGAGTGGATTGAGGAAGTCCCCCAACACAGCGCCGCCCCGGCGCGCCGGCGCCTGCGTAGCCCCCTCATGCGACGGCCCCCGGGCCCTTGGTGCGGCGCCTTGGGGTCCCTGACGGGGGTGGGGGAGCCCTGCCCCCTGCGCTGACCGTTGCGGGCGACGCCTCCAACCGTGCGCGGGCCCACCCTGCGCCCTCCAACCCTGCAGCGGGCCCACCCGGCGCCCTCCAGCCCTGCGCGGGCTAACTCTGCGGGAACCCCCCTTTTGCGTGACGCCCGTGCGCGAACCACCCTGAGCGGGGGGGCCCTTGGATGGCCTTGCGCCGTCCCACGGCGACCGAAGGCAGGCTTGCGCTGGACTATCTATAATGGGCCGCAAAAGGGGCCCCACATTGTTCGAGACCATCGACCGGTTGAAGCCAGATCAGATCCTGGGGCTAATGGCGCAGTTTCGCGCCGATCCCTTCCCGGAGAAAGTCGATCTCGGCGTCGGCGTCTACCGAGACCCGAGCGGCAATACGCCGGTGCTCGAGTGCGTGCGCCGCGCCGAGCAACGGGTGCTCGAGACGCAATCGACCAAGTCCTACGTGGCGGCCGCGGGCCGCGAGGAATACAACACGGCGGTCGAGACCCTCGTATTGGGGCCGGCTCACCCGGCGCGTACGACGCGGCGCATACGGACCGCGCAGACGCCCGGGGGCTGCGGCGCGCTGCGCGTGGGCGCCGAGCTCATCCGCGCCGTCGCGCCTGGCGCCGTGGTTCATCTGAGCGATCCGACGTGGGGCAACCACGCACCGCTCCTCGGCGGCTGCGGATTGAAGCTCGAGCGCTATCCCTACTACGACGCCGCCGCTCACCGGCTGCTTTTCGAATCGATGCTCGATCGGCTGGA
>CAJCID010000298.1 GCA_903970305.1 Rhodospirillales bacterium
GTCGGCGCCCTGGTGCGCAAAGCCGCCCTGGAATACGCCAAGACCCCTGAATTCTGCGCTTGCAGCCGCTTCGTCCAACGCCAGCTGCAAGATGCCATCACCGCCGGCGCAATTGCCAAAGTCGTCGCCCCGAGGGCCCCCAAGCAGGTTTACGGCACCGTGGCACCAGGCCCGGCTGGATGACGAGCCACAAAATCAAACTATTTTAAAAGTGACGCAGTTAACGCTCGCAGTCCTTTGATTTGTATGCGAATTGGTCAACTGCGTAGTAACACCCCGATCCACTGTGGGGACCGAACCTCTGGGCGAGCGCCACCGAAGGGGCGATCGGTCCGGCGAATTGAGGAATTCCATGAAAAAGCTCATCTCGGGTCTCGTGCTTCTCCTCGCCTCATCGACCGTCTTTGCAGTCGACACCACCGTCTTTGCGGCAGCGAGCCTGTCCGATGCGCTCACCGAAATCGGAAAGTTGTTCGATGCGCGAGGCGCGGACAAGGTTCACCTTTCTTTTGCCGCATCGTCGACCCTTGCCAAACAGATCGAATCGGGCGCGCCGGTCGCGTTGTTCATATCGGCCGACGAGGACTGGATGGACTTTGTCGAAAAGCGAGGACTCGTCGTGCCAGGAACCCGGCGAGATCTCCTGGCCAATGAGTTGGTGCTGATCGAACCGGCCGAGCGCACAGAAAGCGTCACGATAGGGCCTGGCTTGGATCTCGCCGGCCTCCTCGGTCAGGATCGACTGGCTATGGGAGACCCAGAGAGTGTTCCCGCGGGAAAGTACGGCAAGGCGGCGTTGCAGTCATTGGGTCTGTGGTCTGGCGTCGAAGCGCGCGTGGCACCGGCGGATTCGGTGCGCTCTGCTCTGGCATTCGTGGAGCGGGGCGAGGCCCGCTTCGGTATCGTCTATTCGACCGATGCGGCCGTAGCCAAGTCGGTACGTATCGCAGGAGTCTTCCCGGAATCCTCGCACAAGCCGATCGTCTATCCGATCGGCGTGATCCGCTCGGGGGATTCGCCCACCGGACGTGCCTTTCTTGATTTCGTCCAAAGTAGCCAGGCCCGCGCGATCTTTCAGAGGTACGGCTTTCGCTTGCCATAGACGCGAAGTGGCGGTGCGCGGTTTCGTGGCCTTCGGCCTCGATGCCATGGGATGAACGGCCCGAACCTGGATTGGTTCCATCCAGAATTCATTAGGTGGACCTTCATGCGAGAGGTCGCATGTCCTAACCTGCGAGGCGGGTCAACGCCTCTCGCAGACGCGCCTGCGTCTCCTAGAGCGCTCGAATCTACCGACCGGCCGATCACTCCATGAACCCGTCCACTGCGCGTCCGATGGCCAGAGAATTCGCTGAGGCGGCTGAGATCGCCGGCCAGTGCTACTACGAACTAACCGTTGAACGCGGCCCGGCCTATCCCTCGTTGAACGGCCAGTTGAGCGTGGATGTGGGTGTCGTGGGAGCGGGGTTCGCCGGCCTGAGCGCCGCGCTTGAACTCGCGCAACGGGGTTACTCGGTGGCCCTCCTGGAGGCCCAACGGATCGCCGCGGCGGCGTCGGGTCGCAATGGGGGACAGATCCTTCCCGGATTTAGCTGCGACATCGGGGTCATTCAGGCTCAACTGGGTCAGGCGGGCGCACGCAGGGCCTGGGACCTGTCGATCGAGGGGATGGCAATTGTCAAGGACAGAGCCCTGGGTCTTGGAATCGACTGCGAATACACACCTGGATGGGCACTCTTTGCGGCGCGCCCGGGGCATGTCCAGAAACTGCGCGACTGGCGCAACCAACTCGAGCGGGACTTAGGCTACGGTGCACATGTGGAATTCATCGATGCATCCGAACTCCACCGATGGACCGCTAGCACCGCCTATCATGCGGCGCTCATCGACCATCATGCCGGCCATCTGAATCCCCTGAAGCTCGCCCTCGCGATGAGCGCGGCCTGCCAGGCGCTGGGGGTGCAGATCTTCGAGAACACGCCTGTGCTGGAGGTTGTCCGCGGCAGCGCGCCAGCGCTCGCCGCGCCCACGGGACGGGTCAACTGCAAGAAGGTCGTGATGGCGGCCAATGTCTTCGGAAATAGTTTCGATCTCCCCATGAGAAACCGGGTCATGTCGATCGGTAACACCATCATCGCGACCGAACCCCTTCCGGCGCAACTCGCAGAGCGACTGCTTCCAGGCCGGTATGCGGCTTGCGACACCAACTTCCTGCTGGACTACTATCGGATCACAGCCGATCATCGCATGCTCTGGGGTGGCGGCTCGACGTATCTGCGCCACGACGTCGGCAACCGGATCCAGGCTCTGCAGGAAAAGATGGTTGCCACGTTTCCAGACCTGCGCGGCTTTGGCGTTGAATGTGCATGGGGCGGGCTGATTGATGCGACGCTATCGAGAGCACCGGATTTCGGTCGGATCGACGAGGAGATCTACTACCTTCAAGGATTCAGCGGCCATGGAGTGAACGTGACGGCGATCGCCGGCCGCTTGGCCGCCGAGGCGATCGCAGGCCAGCCGGAACGTTTCGACCTCTTGGCTGGCTTAAAGCACCGCAAGTTCCCCGCGGTAGCCTGGGTACGGCGCGCCGGGCTCGCGCTGGGCGCCTCCTTTTACCAACTACGCGATGTCTGGTCCTAGGTATCGCGCGGTTCTCAGATCGTGGTGGCGAGCCCGGCCGGAGCCCGCGCTGAAGGGCTCTGGGGCTCGAGCTGTTCGAGAATGATGCGCGCAAGGATCTGTGCGTACGGCGTGATGTCGGGAGTACTCACGTACGCAAAGCCGACGACGAGGCCCGGACTGCGCGCGCGGGTTAGGTAGTAGTTGGACAGCGCACGCACGGTCAGGTTGGCGCGTGCGGCCAGGGTGGCGATGGCCCCGTCGTCGCAGCCCTCGGGGAGATGGATCACGAGCGTCATTCCTGCATTGCTGCGCGACAACTCGACACGACTTCCCAGAATACGGGAGAGCGTCGCGCGCAGCAGGGCACGGCGCTCGCCATAAATGACTCGCATGCGCCGTAGATTCACCTCGAAGTGGCCCTCGTCGATAAACGCCGCGAGTGCAGCCTGCATCGTCAGCTGGCCCGGGCGATGCAGATCATAGAGTCCGATCCGGAATCGCTCGACGAGGTCCATCGGCACGACCAGGTAGGCCAGTCGCACGCCTTGGTACATGACTTTGCTGAAGGTTCCGAGGTAGAGCACTTGCTGCTGCATATCCATGCCCTGTAGCGATGGCAGCGGGCGTCCCTCATAGCGGAATTCGCTGTCGTAATCATCCTCGAGGATCCACGCATTACGCTCTGCCGCGAAATCGAGGATGCGGCGTCGCCGATCCAGACTCATCACCGCCCCGGTGGGATACTGGTTCGAGGGCGTCAGATAGATCATCCGCGGCGATGTATTCCAGTCTTCTTCGGACGGCGCGATGCCGTCGCTGTCGACCGCGATCGCACGCAGCTGGAGATCGGCAGCGTCCAGAGCACGCTGCGCACCCCAGTAGCCCGGGTTTTCGATCCAGACCGTGTCTCCCGGGTCGGCGAGAAGTCGCGCACAAAGATCGACCGACTGTTGGGTACTCGATGTGATGAGTACCTGTTCTGCCACGACATTGACCGACCTCGAGACCCGCAGATAACGTGCCACGGCTTCGCGCAATGGGGGATATCCGCCCGGATCTCCGCAGTCCAGAAGTGCCGGATCGGGATCATTGACGTACTTCTTCAAGAGCCGGTTCCAATGGCGGAACTGCAAGGTGGTGTAGTCGGCCGGACCCGGCGCGAAGGGTTGCACCTCGAGATGGTTCCAACCGGCAAGTTCGGTCAGGCGCAGCCCTCGGCGCGACAGGCGCCTTGGAATGGCGAGTTGGGGAGGGTTCGGTCGCAAGACGGTGACCGCGCTGCGCGTCGAGCGCGCCACGTCCCGCTCGGGTAGGCGGGTGGCCACGTACGTCCCGCTGCCAACACGCGCCGCCACGTAGCCCTCAGCCAGAAGCTGGTCGATCGCGGAAACGACCGTATTGCGCGACACGTTGAGGTCCCGAGCGAGGTCGCGCGACGAGGGCAGACGGGTCCCCGGGACCAAGACATCGTCTTGGATGGCTGCACGAACGAGATCGTAAATGCGCCGATTCAGCGAAAGCTCGCTGGGCTTGGCCAGCTCGATGAGAAGCAGTTCACTAAGGGCGAGCGCGCGCATGTTAGGGTATCCGGTCGGGAAACGGAGCGCCTGGCGCCCCCCGACACCCGGGCAAGCCAGGCCGTGGGAACTGGAGTGGACTCATCGGGGGCGACGGAAGTGGCACTTGGATATGGACTGCAACCGCGCTAGCCTATGCTGGAGCGTCAACTGCGCCGTCAGGAAACGAGCCCCTGGACGCCGGCTGGGCGATTAGTCACGCACAAACCGTGCCCACCGCAGCTGATTGTTATGGAATTGCCCTGAAAGGTCAAATTCGGGGCGATCATGGGCTGCCGTGTCGGGCGGCACAATTTCCGGCTGGAAGCGGGCAGTCGCGAGCCGGGCGTGAGAAACTGTGTTGCGGTTAGTCCGCGCAGTGCAGCGTACATGGGGTTCGCCTCCGCCTCTACGGCCGAGCGGTCTTGCAGGCACTGCGGTCCCCTGCGGCTGGCCCGCCCCGAGGGACCGTTCGGCACTCAGTTCGTCGCGGACGACGGGACTCGAAACCTCGGTCCCGAATCAAATTGTATTGGGAGTCAGTAGTGAGTCTTGGCGCAGCGATTGTCGGCATCCCCGCGGATCTCAAGCAGATCGCGCTGCACCCGTTCCATTGCGTGGGCGACAAATACATCCGGGCGGTGTCGGGGGGGGCCGGGGCGCTACCGATCCTGCTGCCGGCGTTGGGCGATGCCCTCGAGATGGAGGCCATGTTACAACTCGTCGATGGCTTGCTCTTCACCGGATCGGCCTCGAATGTTGCACCCGAGCGCTACGGCAAAGCGCTCCTGCATCCTGATCTGGCCGAACTGCTCGACCCCGACCGAGACTCGACCACCCTGCCCCTCATCCCCGCCGCGATCGCCCGGGGCATACCTGTTCTCGGGGTCTGCCGCGGATTCCAGGAGATGAACGTCGCCTATGGTGGCACGCTCTTGCAGGCCGTCCATGACGAGCCAGGCCGCCTTGACCATCGGGAAGACGAACAGGCCGATCTCGAGACACAGTACGGTCCATCCCACGCGGTGGAGTTCGTTCCTGGAGGGCAGTTGCACGAGATCTCGGGTCTCACCGGCGCGATGGTTAATTCCCTCCATTCCCAGGGGGTCGACCGGCTGGGTGAGGGGCTTCTGATTGAGGCCGTGGCCCCAGACGGGCTCATCGAGGCGTTCTCGGTCCGGGACGCGCGCGAGTTCGCCATGGCGGTCCAATGGCATCCAGAATGGCATTTCAGCGAGAATCCCTTATCGATCTCCCTTTTCGCGTCATTTGGGCGCGCCTGTAAACGTCGTCGCAGCCTGCGCGGCGCAATCCCCTAGCGTCGATCTTCTGACTCTCGACGCATTGCTCGACCCATGGCGGTTTCGAGATGCGCCCGTGCTCTACCACTTCAGGGGTTTCAAAATGATTCACAGCGACAACTTCAATTTTGCCGAGATGGCGCAATGGCTTGACGAGCAGCGCGTCACGGAGATCGAGTGCCTGGTCCCGGATCTGACGGGTGTTCCGCGCGGCAAGATCCTGCCGCGGGACAAATTTGGGGAAGACAAGGGAATGCGACTACCCCAGGCCGTCATGGCACAGACGGTGACGGGGAACTATCCCGAATCGGACGACGTGGATGCAATCCTGACCAACTACGATCCCGACATGATCCTGCGTCCCGATCCCTCCACTGCCTGCCTTGTCCCGTGGACCCAGGATGATCCGACCGCCCAGGTCATTCACGACTGCTTTTTCATGGACGGAACTCCGGTGGACTTCGCGCCGCGTTCCGTGTTGCGCCGCGTCGTCGGGCTGTTTCGTGATAAGGGTTGGGAACCGATCGTCGCGCCGGAGCTTGAGTTCTATCTGACGGCGCGCAATACCGATCCAGACATCCCCCTGCACCCGCCGATCGGGCGCAGTGGCCGGGCCGAGACCAGCCGGCAGGCCTACAGCATTGACGCCGTCAACGAATTTGATCCCCTCTTCGAGGACCTCTATGACTATTGCGATCTCCAAGGTCTCGAGGTCGATGCGCTGATTCACGAGGTCGGGGCGGGGCAGATGGAGATCAACTTCCTCCACGGTGACCCAATGAAACTCGCTGACCGGGTGTTCTACTTCAAGCGCACCATCCGCGAGGCCGCCATGCGGCACAACATGTACGCGACTTTCATGGCCAAACCGATGGCCAACGAACCCGGCTCGGCGATGCACATTCACCAGAGCATCGTCGACACCCGCACGCGCAAGAATATCTTCACGAATCCGGATGACTCCGCGAGCGATCTGTTCCGCCACTACATCGGGGGGCTGCAGAAGTATCTGCCCGCCGCCACCATCTTCTTTGCGCCCTACGTCAATTCCTATCGGCGTATCGTGCGCCACGGCGCCGCACCGATCAACATCCAGTGGGGCTATGACAACCGCACCGTGGGCATCCGCGTGCCGGATTCTTCGCCCGAGGCGCGCCGGGTCGAGAACCGCGTCGTGGGGGTCGACGCCAACCCTTATGTGGCGATTGCCGCGACGCTGGCCTGCGGCTATCTCGGACTGCTTCACAAGATCGAGCCGTTACCGGAGTTTCGCGGCAGCGCCTACGATACTGACTTTCAGCTCCCGCGGGGTCTGCACGAGGCCCTGACGGAAATGCGCTCTGCTCCCGCACTTCACGAGATCCTGGGCAAACGGTTCGTGACCCTCTACGCCGCAGTCAAGGAGGAGGAATACGAGGAGTTCATGAAAGTCATCAGCCCCTGGGAGCGTGAGCACCTGCTCTTGCACGTATGAAGCCAACACCTTGGCCCGTTTCTCGCTGACCATTCAGGACCAGTCATGAATCCATCCCCCTTCCTGCCGGGCACCGAGCCGGCTTTGTACGATACGGCCGCCCTGCAGGCGCTCGATTCGGCCCACTATCTGCACCCCTTTACCGATTTCAAATCACTCTCGGCAACCGGGTCGCGCTTCATCGTGCGCGGCGAGGGGATCTACATCTGGGATTCGAACGGTAACAAGATCATCGACGGCATGTCGGGCCTGTGGAATGTCAACCTCGGCTATCGCCGCGTGGAACTGGCTGACGCGGCCTATCGGCAGATGCTCGAGCTACCCTTCTACAACAGCTTTTTCCAGACCTCGAACATACCCGCAGCCAAGCTTGCCGCGAGCATCGCGGGCGTCGCGCCCGACCACATGCGGCGCGTGTTCTATTGCAACTCCGGTTCCGAGGCGAACGACACGATCGTGCGCATGGTCCGGCGCTATTGGGACTTGAAGAATCAGCCCCAGCGCAAGACCATCATCAGCCGCCATAACGCTTACCACGGTAGTACCGTTGCCGGCGCCTCGCTGTCTGGCATGTCCGGCATGCACGCCCAGGGCGATCTGCCCATCCCGGGAATCGTCCACATCGGACAGCCCTATCACTTTGAGAATGGGGCCGGTATGACCCCGGAGGCATTCGGTCTGCATGCGGCCGGTTGGCTCGAAGAAAAGATCCTTGAACTCGGTCCGGAGAAGGTCGCCGCCTTCATCGGCGAGCCCGTCCAAGGCGCCGGCGGTGTCATCATTCCCCCCTCGACCTATTGGCCCGAGATCCAGAGGATTTGCGACCACTACGGCATCCTCCTGATCTCGGACGAAGTGATCTGCGGGTTTGGACGGCTCGGCAGCTGGTTCGGGTGTCAGCACTTCGGAACGCGGCCGGATCTGATCGCATTCGCCAAAGGGGTCACCTCAGGTTATTTCCCGCTGGGTGGGGTGATCATTGGCGATCGCGTCGCCGATGTGCTGATCGAGTCGGGTGGCGAGTTCAATCATGGATTCACCTACTCGGGGCATCCGGTGGGATGCGCTCTGGCTCTCGAGAACATTCGCATCCTCCAAGAGGAAGGCGTGGTCGACCAGGTGCGAACCGAGACGGCTCCGCATCTCGCGCGGCAATTTCACAAGTTGGCCGATCATCCGATCGTGGCGATCACCGAAGCCCTCGGGATGGTTGCCGGCCTGGTCCTCGCGCCGAGTCCGCAAACGCGCTTCGATCCGGCCGATGAGGTTGGCATGATCTGTCGCCGACACTGCTTCGAAAACGGCGTCATCATGCGCGCCGTCGGTGATCGGATGATCATTGCACCGCCGCTCGTGATCTCACCGCAGCAGATCGACGAGATGATCGCGTTGATCCGGCGCTGCCTGGATCTGACCCACGTCGAACTGCGCGCAAGGGGACTGATCTGATCGGCCGGAACCGCCAGGGGTCTCTTGGCGGCCCGTCGCGCCGTCGGTCCGCGCGCCTCCCGTGGTGGAGCGGCATCGCTTTGGCCGCGCTTCTCCTCCTCGCCATGCACGGGGCAGGCGCCGACGAACGGATCCTGAATATCTACAATTGGTCCGACTACATCGGCGATACGACGATCGCCGACTTCGAGCGGGAGACCGGCATCAAGGTGCACTACGACACCTTCGATTCCAATGAGACGCTCTACGCCAAATTACTTGCCGGTCGGACCGGATACGACATTGTCGTGCCCTCGGCCAACTGGGCCAAACTGCAGATCGACGGCGGTCTTCTGATGCCGCTCGATAAGACCAAGATCCCGAATTTCAAGAATCTCGATCCCCACCTGATGGCGCAGATCGCGAAGATGGATCCGGGCAACCGGTATCTCGCGCCTTGGCTCTGGGGCATCACGACCGTCGGGATCAACGTCGCCAAGGTCAAGGCCGCACTCGGGACGTTGCCCATTCCTGATGATGCCTGGGACCTGTTCTTTAAGCCGGAGTACATCAGCAAGCTCTCGAGTTGCGGAGTCTCGGTGCTCGATTCGGGAGACGAGGTCTTCCCGGCCGCGTTGCGCTATCTGCACAAGTCTCCATACAGTCAGGATCCGGCCGACTACGAGGCCGCGGCCAAGCTCCTCGCCACCATTCAGCCCTACATCACCGTCTTCTCGTCCTCGGGATACATCAACGATCTTGCAGCGGGCACCTTGTGCCTGTCGGTGGGCTACAGCGGCGACATCGGCATCGCGGCGCAGCGTGCCAAGGAGGCCGAGAACGGCCAGATCATCGAGGCGCTCGTTCCCCAAAGCGGCGCGCTGCTGTTCTTCGACACGATGGCCATCCCGGCTGATGCTGAACACGTCGAGGAAGCCTATGCGTGGATCAATTTCATCTATCGGCCCCAAGTCCAGGCCGGTATCGTGGACAAGGTGCGCTATCCGAATCTCATCCGCGCCTCCGACAAGCTGATTAGTCCTGAGCTGCGCGCGAACCGCTCCTTGTTCCTGACCGATGCTGATTTGGCGCGCATGCCCGCCGTCGAGCCGGTCAGCAACCGAATTCGGCGCATTCGTACCCGCCTGTTTACTCGCTTCAAGACGGGTCTGTAATGCAGCCCGTCAAGGGGTCGGTGTCGCACCCAGAGTCCTTTGGGCACCCCCCGGGAGCGGGAGGAACCCTTAGAATCGGGCGGGTCGACCCCACCAGCTAACGTAGTCAGAGGAGAGGCGCAACATGCAGGCAGGATCGGTCTTGAGCGCAGCAAGCGATGACGCGCGTTTCCTGCGCCTTGAGCGCCTCACCAAGCGCTTTGACGACGTGGCGGCCGTCGATGGGATTTCGATCGACATTCCGAAGGGTCAGATCTTCGCGCTCCTCGGCTCGTCGGGGTGCGGCAAGTCCACACTGTTGCGCATGCTTGCAGGATTCGAGACGCCTACCGAGGGTCATATCCTCCTCGAGGGCGTGGACATCGCGACGATGCCTGCCTATGAGCGGCCCATCAATATGATGTTCCAGTCCTATGCGCTGTTCCCGCATATGACGGTATGGGATAACGTTGCGTTTGGACTGCGCAGGCAGCGGGTGGCCGCTGTCCAGATCGCAGAGCGCGTCGAAAAAATGCTCGGCCTGGTTCAGCTCAAGCCCTTTGCCAAGCGCAAGCCGCATCAGCTCTCCGGGGGGCAGCAACAGCGTGTCGCGTTGGCGCGCAGCCTCGCCCTGGAGCCCCGCCTTTTGCTGCTGGACGAACCGCTGGGTGCTCTGGATCGGAAGCTGCGCGAGCAGACGCAGTTCGAATTGCAAACCATCATCAAGAATGTTGGTGTGACCTGCGTCATGGTGACCCATGATCAGGAGGAGGCCATGACCATGGCCGACCGGATTGCGATCATGAGCAAGGGGCAGTTTCTTCAGGTCGGCTCACCCACCGAGATCTACGAGACACCCAATTGCCGGTTCGTTGCGGACTTCATCGGCAAGGCGAATCTCTTTGCTGGAGTGCTCGAGACGGACGCGGCTGACCACTGCATCGTCGCCACACCGAGCGGCCGATTTTTGGTCGGCCATGGGATCACGGGAGTGACGGGGATGGAGCTGTGCGTCGCGGTGCGGCCGGAGGAGATCAGTCTTGCCCATGTTCCCCCTGAGGATCCCGACTGTAACTACCTTCGCGGACAGGTGCTCGAGCGCGCCTACTTCGGCAGTTCGTCGCTGTATCGCATCAAACTGGATTCCGGGGAGCGGCTTCAGGTTTCCATCGCCAGCACCGAGCGCCATGCCGAACTTCTGGAGATCGGTGCGCAGGTGCACGCGACATTCGACCCCGATTCGATCGTTGTCTTGACAGCATGATACGAAAGGGAACGCATCGGTGAAGTCCTCCCCCATCGCGATGCTCGGTGCCTGGCGCGTGCGCCTGGCCGAAGGCTGGGGCAAGCGCTCGGTCATCGGCGTGCCTTACGGCTTTCTGATCCTCTTCTTCTCGCTGCCGTTCCTGGTGGTCTTGAAAATCAGCGTCTCCGAGGTCTTCGGCGTGCACTTTGGCGAGCTTCTGACGTTCGCCGACGGCGTGGCCACGCTGAAGGTCGATCTCTCGAACTACCTGTTCCTTCTGACGGATTCGCTCTATGTACAGACCTATGGGTCGTCAATTCGTTTTGCCTTTCTGAACACGGTCATCTGTCTTGTCCTGGGCTATCCGTTCGCCTACTTCATGGCGCGCTCGCCCGCACGCTACCGGCCTGCACTTCTGATGCTGGTCTCGCTGCCCTTTTGGACGTCGTACCTGCTACGCGTGTACGCCTGGCGCGGCATCCTCGAGGATCACGGGGTCCTGAATCAGTTCCTTCTGGCGCTGCACCTGATCGATGCGCCCAAACATATGATGTACACACCCTTTGCGATGATGGTCGGGATGGTCTACACCTATGTCCCCTTCATGATCCTGCCACTGTATGCGACGCTCGTGAAGATGGATCTGAAGCTCTTGGAGGCTGCGGCCGACCTCGGTGCCAGGCCCTGGCAGGCATTCTGGCTTGTGACCGTGCCGCTGTCTAAGGCCGGTATCATCGCCGGCTCGATGCTCGTGTTCATTCCGAGCATCGGGGAATACGTGATTCCGGAACTTCTCGGAGGGCCTCGCACGCTCATGATCGGCCGCGTGTTGTGGGACGAATTCTTCAGCAACAATGACTGGGCGATGGCCTCGGCCGTAGCGGTCTCGATGGTGGTCCTGATCCTGATCCCCTTGGCGGTCTTCAATCGCTACCAGACGGAATCGTCCAGCCTGCGGGGGACAGAGTCATGAACAGCCGTCTTGGTCGGGTCTGGCTCGGGCTCGGTTTTGCCTTTCTCTACTTCCCGATCGCGACCCTCATCGCGTTCTCCTTCAATGATTCGAAGATGGTCACGCTCTGGGGAGGGCTGTCGCTGCGCTGGTACCGGGCGATCCTGGACGACACCGAAATCATCGATGCATTTGGCATGTCGCTGAAGATTGCGCTCCTCACGGCCACGGCTTCGGTCGTGATCGGCACGCTCGCTGCGTTCGCGATGGTCCGCTACCGGCGGTTCACCGGGCGCACGCTCTTCATCGCCCATGTGAATGCTCCGCTGGTCGTGCCTGAAGTGATCACGGGTTTGTCGCTCCTCCTCTTCTTCGTGGCTTGTCAGAGGATCTTCGGCTTTCCGTCGCAACGCGGCCTCTTTACGATATGGGTTGGCCATACCTCGATTTGTGCGTCCTACGCCGCAGTGGTGATCCAGTCGCGCCTGTTGGACATGGACCGGTCGCTCGAGGAAGCGGCAATGGATCTCGGAGCACGTCCCTTCCAGGTCTTCTACCTGGTCACGCTCCCTCTCATCGCCCAGTCGCTCGTCTCGGCGTGGCTGCTCACCTTCACGATCTCGCTCGACGACGTGGTTTCGACTGCGTTCCTGTCGGGCCCAGGGTCGACGACGCTGCCCATTGTCATATTCTCCAGGGCCCGATTGGGATTGAATCCGAGTGTCAACGTCGTGGCAACGCTGACGGTCAGCGTGGTCGCCGTCGGCGTGCTCTTTGGCAGCCTCTGGCTGGCCCGCCAGGAACGCCGCCGTGAAGAGGAGCAGGCTCTGGCCTATCGCGAGGGCCTGGTCGAGGCGCTCCCGACCGCGCCGGCCGCATGAGATCAGGCGGGGCCGACCTCGACCCTGCCGCATGAGAAAGGACTGAAAAATGGATACCCCTGACTGGCATGCGCGCGCGGCCTCACTCATTCCTGATGGCCGCATCTGGATCAACGGGCAGCGGGTCGCTGCCGCGGATGGCGAGACCTTCGCCAAGCTGTCTCCGATCAACGGCGCGCATCTCGCGCACATCGCCCGGGGACGCGCCGCCGATGTGGACCTTGCTGTGGCTTCCTCACGACAAGCCTTTGAGCGGGGCTCCTGGGTGGGACAGCCGCCGGCTGCGCGCAAGAAGGTCTTGCTGCGCTTTGCCGAGAAACTCTCCGCTCATCGTGAAGAACTCGCGCTTCTCGAGTCGCTCGACATGGGCAAGCCGATTCGCTATAGCCTCTCGGTGGATGTGGGATCGTCAGCGCGATGCATCGCGTGGTATGCCGAGGCGATCGACAAGGTCTACGACGAGATCGCTCCGACCGGACGTGAGTCGCTTGCCCTTGTCACCCGCGAGGCCATGGGTGTGATCGGAGTCATCGTCCCGTGGAACTATCCGATGATCATGGCGGCCTGGAAACTTGGGCCTGCTCTCGCTGCGGGCAATAGCGTGGTCATGAAGCCTTCTGAGAAATCCCCGCTGACCGCCCTGCGCATGGCCGAACTGGCAGTCGAGGCGGGCCTTCCCGAAGGTGTGTTCAACGTCGTGCCTGGATTCGGCCACGAGGCGGGCGAGGCTTTGGCCCTGCACATGGACGTTGACGCGGTGGGATTCACTGGTTCGACGCGGGTCGGCCGCAAGATGCTGGAATACGCCGGTCGCTCGAACCTAAAGCGCGTCTACAACGAGCTGGGGGGCAAATCGGCGAATCTCGTCTTTGCCGACTTCGACGATCTGGAGCGGGCTGCCGTGGCCGCAGCGGGGAGCATGTTCTTCAATCAGGGCGAATCCTGCAACGCACCCTCGCGACTTCTGGTGGAGGCCTCGATCGCCGACGAGTTCGCGGCCCGGGTCACCGCTGAGGCCGCCAACTATCTGCCGGGCGATCCGCTGGACGCGAAGACAGTCATGGGGGCGTTAGTCGACGACGGCCAGCTCAAGACCGTTCTGGGGTATATCGAATCGGGCAAGCAGGAAGGAGCGCGCTGCCTCGCCGGAGGAGAGCAGGCCCGCAGCGAGACCGGTGGATACTATGTCGCACCGACCGTGTTTGACGGGGTGAGAAACGACATGCGCATCGCTCGGGAGGAGATTTTCGGGCCGGTGCTGTCGATCCTGCGCTTTGACACCGAGGAAGAGGCCATCGCCATCGCCAACTCCAGCAGCTACGGTCTCCAGGCGGGGCTCTGGACGGACAACCTCAGCCGGGCGCATCGGGTCGCGCGCGCCCTGCGTGCCGGGACGGTTCATGTCAACCAGTACGATGAAGACGACATGACGGTCCCCTTTGGGGGTTACAAGCAAAGCGGCAACGGCCGCGACAAGTCCTTGCACGCCCTGGAAAAATATACCGAGTTGAAGACCACCTGGATCCGCCTAGGCTAGATGCCTTGCGCCCCCGTGCCAGGCGGGGCGCGCCTCATCGAGTTCGCGCACCAAACTGGGGCCCGATCGTGGTGCGCTCTGGGGGTGTTTCGGGGCATCGGCCGGGAGCCTAGAAGATCCGCCACGGAACCGGATGCGCAGCCGGCCCAAGTGGACTCATGCCTGTGGCCTTAAATGGCACTTTGAAACAGTCGGTGACTGCTTTACCGTGACTTGATCGAGTCCGTTTGACCCGGAGAGCGCCCCAATTCGCCCTTCCTGGGGGCGGGTGTTGGGGTCGCCAAGGCGGTCAGCACGGAGGTGGCGCAGGGATTGCGAAGGGAAGATCTAGCAAGGCTTAACCATCTTGCCCAAATACCGGACCGAACCATGCTGCTCTGCCGGTTACTGGGCCAATTGTTCTACAAGGGGACTTAAATGCTCGGGGAAAAGAAGGCTACGCGCCGATGGGCAAGGGTGCTGTCTGCAAGTCTGGTGGGCCTGGGTTTGGTGACCTTGCGCGTCGAGGCCCAGACGAGTCCTCCGGCCGATGGGGCTCCTGATGGCACATCGGATCAGAAACTCGAGAAGATCACTGTGACCGGCTCGAACATTCGCCGCACCGACACCGAGACACCGAGCGTGGTCCAGGTCATCACCGCCGATGACATGAAGAAGTCCGGTTACACGAGCGTGGCCGACGTCTTGCACAACATCACGGCCAATAACATGGGATCTCTGACCCAGGCCAATCCGGCCGCCTTCGCTGCAGGCGGCTCGGGCGTCTCGCTGCGCGGCCTGACGGTGGGGGGCACCCTCGTGCTGATCGACGGGCACCGGATGTCACCCTACCCGATGCCCGACGACGGCGAGCGCAGCTTCGTCGATCTGTCCTCGATCCCGTTCGATGCAGTCGAGCGTATCGAAGTCCTGAAGGACGGGGCTTCGTCGGTCTACGGTTCGGACGCCATCGCCGGAGTGGTGAATGTGATCCTGAAGAAGACCTATGTGGGCACGACCCTCAGCATCGAAGGTGGCTCCTCCTACAAGGGCGATGGCAACACCACTCATGCCAGTGCCACGACCGGCTGGGGCGACCTCGAGAATGATGGGTACAACGCCTATGTCTCTCTTGAGTACCGCTACCAGGACCAGATCCTGCTGAATAGCCGCCCTTACCTGGACAACACCAACTGGACCAGTCAAGGGGGCGTGAACCTGACTCAGGGGGTCAACAACCAGACCGTCGTGGAGGGCCTGCCTGGCAGTGTCACGGGTTATCTCGTCGATCCCTTGAATCCGATCAAGACGATCACGACTGCCAACGGAACCACCCTCTATGAACCGAACCCGGTGGCCTTCTACAAGGGGTGTAACGCAGTCCTGCTCAACGCGGGCCAATGTTCGTTCGTCAACAAGCAGCTGACGATCCAACCTGAGACACAGAATATCGACCTGCTGGGCCGTTTCACGAAGAAGCTCGAAGGCGACTGGCAATTCAATGTACAGGGCTCGATCCTGAACAGTCAGGCACAACAGGCGGGCGTCTACAACGCCACAGCGCCGCTGGGCTTTTTCGGGATCACATCGCTGAACTTCGGTCCGAACGTGAATCCCCCGGTGCCTTACAATTCGGCGCAGTTCCCGTATGTCATCACGGTTCCTGCCAACTACCCGGGTAACCCACTCGGGCGGCCCGCCGCGCTCATCTACAACTTCCCTGACCTTGGTGCCCAGCGCCAGCAGACCAACACGACGTCATACCGCCTCGTGACGGAATTAACGGGCTCTTACGGCGATTGGGATCTGAATGCCTCGGCCGGTCTGACCACGGTCATCACGAATCTGGAGAACCTCGACTACATCAGTATCTCCGGTCTGCAGACGGCCCTGAACAACCACTCCTATATCGTCGGTGGCTATAACTCCCAGCAGGTTCTCGCACAGATTGCGCCGGTCGCCTCGAAGAACTCCTCGAGCGATCTGGATTTCATCACCTTGCGCGCCTCCCGGGATCTGTTCAATCTTCCGGGCGGGCCCCTGTCGTTCGGTACCGGTCTGGACTTCACCCATACTGCCCTAGACGAGCAGTTCCCATCCTCGTTTGCCAGTGGCGACCAGGCAAGCCCGATCTATTCGTTCGCCGTCGGCGACCAGAACGTGACGGCGATCTACGGGGAGCTCGTCGCGCCGCTTCTGAAGAACCTCGAAGTCGACCTCTCTGCCCGGGTCGACCATTACGGTGAATTCGGCAACTCGACGACGCCCAAACTCGGGATCAAGTACGAGCCGTTCCAAGAGCTCACCTTGCGCGGCACCTATAGCCAGGGATTCCGCGCGCCGAACGTGGCCGAAAGCGGCAACGCCGGCTCGACATCGGGGGTGCTCAATGCGGCGACCAACCCCTTGACGGGCCAACTCATCTACGTGCCGAATATCCAGCTCTCTTCGAGCGACCTGAAGCCGGAGAAATCGGATTCCTACACCTTCGGCTTCATCTTCGAGCCGAACCGGATGTTCAACGCCTCGGTCGACTACTACAACATCGTTCTGAAGGACCAGATCATATCGGTGGGTCTTCTGGGCGAAAATCAATACCTCTATCCACAGCTCTACGGCGTGAAGTTCTATCCGAACCTGTTGAACATCGCCTATGACACCTATCCGTTCATCAATGCCAGCAAGACCAAGACCGATGGCATCGACGTCGACCTGCAGGGTAAGTTCGATCTGGGAGCCTTTGGCAAACTCAAGGCCGAGTTCCAACTCACGCGAATGTTCCAGTATTCGCTGACCCTGCCTCAGCTCGGTACGTTCCAGCTTGCCGGCACGCATGGCCCGAGCTTTATTTCAGGCGATACCGGCACGCCGCGCAACCGGGCCAGCTTTGTCCTCGACTACACGACCGGACCTTGGGATGTGACCGGGACCTTCAACTTCATCGACAGTTACAGCGTGCTCGATACGAGCTATGGCGAGAACACCTGTGCCAACACCCTGATCACGGAGTTCAACGGGGCCAATCCACCGAGTAACTACTGCCGCGTGGCGTCCTTCACGACCTTTAACTTGAACGCGAGTTACCAGCTCAACAAAAACTGGATCGTGCACGGATCGATCGTCAACCTGTTCAATCGGAGCGCCCCCTACGATCTGACCACCTTTGGCTCGGCTGGCAATGGTGCGCCAACGGGCGGGGCGCCTTACGATCCGGCGCTGGCGCAAGATGGCGCAATCGGGCGCTTCTTCAGTCTCGGGGCGCGGTACACCTTCTAGGGTCGGGCCACTCTCGCTGCGCCGGGGGCTCCCCTCCCCCGGCGCAGTCCACTTCGAAGGCAACACGGTCCGGTCGCCCAGAGGCCCACTGGCTCCGTACCGGTTTTGCGAGGTGGATCTCGGCTAAGCTTGCCGGACTGGCTAGAATTCACTCCAAGCGAGTGAAACCGGACCTGCGAACTTTGGGATCCGAGTTTACCTTCGGCGCGCCGCGCCTCGTACCGGGAGACCCACCATGAATGCACCGATCCGTTTTGCCTCCAACGCGGCCTTGGCTGCGCGTCGGGACGCCGCCACACCCCGGGGTGTGGGTGTCATGGCCCCCTTCTTCGCGGCGCGCGCCGAGAATTCTGAGCTCTGGGACGTTGAGGGCCGGCGCTACATCGATTTTGCGGGCGGTATTGCCGTCTTGAACACGGGTCACCGCCATCCGAAGGTCATGGCCGCGGTCGCAGCCCAGCTCGAGCGGTTCACCCATACCTGCTATCAGGTCGTCCCCTACGATAGCTACGTCGAACTCGCTGAGAAGCTCAATGCGCTGGTGCCCGGCGCTTTTCCAAAGAAGAGCATGTTTGTCTCGACGGGAGCAGAAGCCGTCGAGAATGCCGTCAAGATCGCCCGCGCGGCCACGGGTCGTACGGGCGTGATCGCGTTCTCCGGAGCGTTTCATGGCCGAACGATGATGGGCATGGCGCTGACCGGCAAGGTCGCGCCCTACAAGATGGGCTTCGGACCCTTCCCCGCGGAGATCTACCATGCGGCGTTTCCAACGCACGGAACCGATCCCACCCGGGCATTGGCCAGCGTGGCTGGTCTCTTTAAGACGGACATTGATCCCAAACGGGTCGCCGCCATCATCATCGAGCCGGTTCAAGGAGAGGGCGGCTTCCACATCGCACCGCGCGAGTTCGTACTGGGCTTGCGTAAACTCTGCGACGAGCATGGGATCCTGCTTGTGGCCGACGAGATCCAGTCCGGCTTTGGTCGCACCGGTAAGTGGTTTGCCTTCGAGCACTTTGGCGTCGCGGCCGATCTGGTCACGACCGCAAAAAGTCTGGCGGGAGGCTTCCCGCTTGCCGCGGTGACAGGGCGTGCGGACATCATGGACGCGGCTCCGCCGGGGGGGCTCGGCGGAACCTACGCGGGCAGTCCCATCGGCCTGACCGCGGCGCTCGCAGTCATCGAGGTGATGCAAGAGGAAGGGCTGCTGGAGCGCTCAGTGGCGCTCGGCGAACGCCTCATGAGCCGCCTGAACGCGCTGCGCGCGAGGTTCCCACAGATCGCCGAGGTGCGCGGCTTGGGCAGCATGGTGGCAGCCGAATTCAACCGGCCCGGGACCGATGAGCCTGACGCGGCGTTCGCCAAACGCGTTCAGACCCTCGCCCTCGAGAGGGGGCTCATTCTTCTGACCTGCGGCACCGGCGCGAACGTCATCCGCTTCCTGTATCCCCTCACGATCGGCGATACCCTGTTCGCCGAAGGCCTCCAGATTTTCGAGGGAGCAGTCATCGACGCGGCCAAGACCTCGGGTCTGGCCTAGCTCTCGGGCGGCGAGCAGGCTTTGCGAGGATCTGAAACCAAGCCGCGCGTCCGCTGCAACCTCCCAGACGGCTCGGCAGCGGGCGCAAGACAGACGGGGGAGCGGCTGGGTCCGCTCGCACCAGCCGATCTGACTGCGGCCCAGCTGGCCGCTTCGGCTGCCGTCGTCGCATCGCGAGGGAAGATGGGCGGCCCTTTCGTCGCGCTCCTGCGCAGTCCGGAATTTCTGATCCGTTTGCAGCACCTCGGGGCGTACCTGCGCTTCGAGAGTGTCTTGCCGCTTCATCTGAGCGAGCTCGTGATCCTTCTTGTGGCGCGCCACTGGTCCCAGAATTATGAGTGGAGTGTCCACGCACCCATCGCGCGCGATGTCGGCTTGGGCGCGCATATCGTAGAGGCGATCGCAGCGGGTGCGCGGCCCTTCGAGATGCCTGCAGATGTGGCGCTGGTCCACGATTTCTGCATCGAGCTCTTCCTTCACCGGGGCGTCTCTGATCGCCTCTATGAGGATGCCGTAACGCGCTTTGGAGAACAGGGGGTGGTCGATCTGACGGGTATTGCGGGCTACTACACGACGCTCGCCATGATCATGAACGTGGCGCGCAGTGCGCCCGCAGCTGACGCGACAGACCTCTTGCCGCCGCTTCCTTAGTCGGACTTGCTCGCCTCGAAAGACGATCGGCATGGGATGGCCTGCGGGCCCCCGGGGCCTTCCCCGGGGGCTTTCCTCAAATGCCTGCGGCACTGGTGCACTCCAGTCGCGAAGCCGCCACCTTGACCGTAGCCAGGGTGTGCGAGACCCGTGTCCGCGCACGTTGCATGGTCCCGCCAGGACAACCAATACCGGGCCTTGGCGCAGGCCCTAGAGCAACATTGAACGCAAACGCAACGACGTCACCGCATCCTGCAGGTGCATATCCCGAGCGGTAGCGACATCGATCCACGCCCCTTCGAGCGCGCAGGCCTGGTCGAGCTCCTCCTGGCTTAGCTCCTTCGGCTGCC
>CAJCID010000299.1 GCA_903970305.1 Rhodospirillales bacterium
TGGCTGACAACATACCGCCGATGACCCCCGTGCCAATGGCATTCTCTCCGCCAGCCCCTGCGCCGCTGGACAATGCAAGAGGTGTGACTCCCAAAATGAACGCCAGAGATGTCATGAGAATCGGCCGCAGGCGTTCCTGCGCGGCATGTACAGTCGCCTCGATCAGTGGCGTACCCTTCTGATGATTCTCCAACGCGAATTCGACAATCAGAATTGCGTTCTTGGCTGACAAGCCGACGGTGGTGAGGAGTCCAACCTGAAAGAATACGTCGTTATCCAATCCACGCAGGAGCGTTGCCGACACTGCGCCCAGAATGCCCAGCGGAATCACCAGCATGACGGACACCGGGATCGCCCAACTTTCGTACAACGCGGCGAGAGACAAAAAGACGAAGATCGCCGAGAGGAGGTAAAGCGCTGGCGCCTGCGACCCGGAGAGCCGTTCCTCAAACGACAGGCCGGTCCATTCGAAGCCAAAGCCTTTCGGCAACTTGGCGGCCAACCGTTCCATTGCATCCAGTGCCGTGCCCGTGCTCTTCCCAGTCACCGGGCTCCCCAGGATCTCGATTGCAGGCGAGCCGTTATAGCGTTCTAACTTTGGCGACCCGGTGTCCCAGCTGGCCCGACTGAACTCGGAGAACGCCACCATGTTGCCCGAGCTATTTCTGACGTACCAGCTGGCCAAATCTTGAGGTAGCATGCGTGCATTCGCCTCACCTTGGATGAAAACGCGCTTGACACGACCACGGTCGATGAAATCGTTGACATATTGAGAGCCCCAGGCAGCTGACAGTGTAGTCGTGATGTCTGGGATGGAGAGACCTAACGCGCTGGCCTTCTCCCAGTCAATGATGAATTTGTACTGTGGCTCGTCATCGAGCCCGTTCGGTCTGACCTGGAACAACGCCGGATCCTTTGCGGCTTGTCCAAGTAGCTGGTTGCGTGCATCGAGCAGCGCAGCGTGACCTTGATTGGCCTGATCGATCAACTCGAAATCAAAACCGGTGGCGTTACCTAGTTCCAGAACTGCCGGCGGCGCGAACGCGAAGGCCTGGGCATCATGAATCTGCGTCTGGAAGAAGCCCTGGGCGCGCTTGGCGATGGTTTGCACACGGTGCTCGCTACCGGAGCGTTCAGACCAGGGCTTGAGCGTCACGAAGGCGAGTCCGGAGCTTTGGCCACGACCACCGAAGCTAAAGCCGCTGACGGTGAACACACTCAGAACCGACGCCTTCTCGGTGTTCAAGAAGTAGTCGCGGATCTTGGCAAGCGTCTTCAAGGTTCGCTCGTTTGTCGCGCCAGGAGGCTCGGTGACCTGCACGAACATGACGCCCTGATCCTCGTCCGGAAGAAATCCAGACGGGATACGGGTAAAGAGAAAAGCCATAGCGAGTGCAATGATCAGAAAAAAAATCATCCACAGCCCGGTGCGCTTGACGATGCGATTCAATCCATCCTTGTATCTATCCGTACCGGTACTGAACCAGCGGTTGAACCAGCCCGAAAAGCCGGTGGTCTTCTGTTCTTTCCGCGGCTTTAATACCGTGGCGCAAAGGGCTGGTGTGAAGGTCAATGCCACCAGGACAGACAGGACCATGGCTGAGATCATCGTCACCGAGAACTGCCGATAAATGACCCCTGTAGAGCCGCCGAAAAATGACATCGGCAAGAAGACGGCCGTCAAGACGACTGCGATGCCAACCAAGGCCCCGGTGATCTGCTCCATCGATTTCGTGGTTGCTTCTTTCGGGCTCAGGCCTTCCTCGGCCATCACCCGCTCGACGTTTTCGACCACAACGATGGCGTCGTCAACCAAGAGACCAATTGAGAGCACCATACCGAACATCGTTAAGGTGTTAATCGAATAGTGAAACAGGGACAGGATGCCAAGCGTTCCAAGCAGAACAACTGGAACCGCAATGGTGGGAATGAGGGTTGCCCGAAAATTCTGCAAGAACAGCAACATCACTAGGAAGACCAGCCCGATGGCTTCAAACAGGGTATAGACCACGTCGGTGATCGAAGTGGTGACGAAGGGTGTCGTGTCATAGGGATAGACTGCCTCGACGCCGCTCGGGAAATCGGGCCGCAGCCGTTCGATGGTTGCCTTGACTGCCTTGGCGGTCGCCAAGGCATTGGCGCCATTAGCGAGCTTGATCGCGATACCCGCTGCGGGCTGGCCGTTGTAGAGCGACATTGCCGAGAAGTCTTCGCTATTGAGTTCCACCCGGGCGACATCGGCAAGTCGCACCTGCGACCCGTCGGCATTGACTTTCAGCAGAATCTTTTCGAACTCGCCGGGCTTTTGCAGACGTGACGGCCCGATGATGGTTGCGTTCAGCTGTTGGCCTCTTACGGACGGCAAGCCACCCAGTTCTCCGGCCGCGATTTGGACGTCTTGCGCCTGGATGACGTTTGACACATCGACCGGCGTGAGTCCGTAGTTATCGAGTTTCTTCGGGTCCATCCAGATGCGCATGGCGTACTGCGAGCCGAACAGCTGGAAATCTCCGACACCTTTGGTACGACTGAGCGGATCCTGCAGAGTCGATGCGATGTAATCCGAGATGTCACCGGGAGACATGCGACCATCTCGGGACACCAAGCCCACGACAAGCAGAAAGTTCTTGGTCGACTTGGCAACCCGGATGCCCTGCTGCTGCACTTCCTGTGGCAGCAATGGCGTGGCGAGAGTCAGTTTGTTTTGAACCTGAACCTGCGCGGTGTCAGAGTCCGTACCCTGCTCGAAATTCAGGGTAATCGTCATGCTGCCGTCCTTGTCGCTTTCAGACGAGAAGTAGAGCAGATTGTCGATACCAGAGAGTTGCTGCTCGATGACTTGAACGACCGTGCTTTGAACGGTATCTGCTGATGCGCCCGGATAGGTCACGGAGATCGAGACCGCTGGAGGCGCGATACTGGGGTATTGCGCAATGGGTAAAGACCGAATCGCCAACGCCCCGACCAGCATGATGAGGATCGCCAAGACCCAGGCAAAGATCGGGCGATTGATAAAGAAGATAGACATTAAGACGCTTTCCCGATTATTGCGACACCTGAACTACGTCGCGTTACCACTTGCATTCTTCTGGGCGGGCGCCTTCTGATCAGACGAGCCAGGCTTGGATCCTGAGCCAGCAGGTGCCCCGCTTGCCGGAGTCGAGGGGTCGGCGCCGTCGCGCAATGCGGCCTGACTGATCTCTTTCGCAGTCACCTGGACGCCGGGTTTGATCCCCTGCAAGCCCTGAACGATCACTTTGTCGCCAGCCGCCAATCCATCTGTGACGAGCCACTGGTCGCCGATCGCGCGGTCAGTCTTTATGGTGCGAAGTTCGACCTTGCTCTCGGCGCTCACCACCATCGCCGTAGGCAGGCCGCGCTGATCATGCGTCACGCCCTGCTGAGGAACCATCAGGGCACGATCGTCGGTACCCTCTATGATCTGCTCATGTACAAACATACCGGGCAGCAGAGTCTCGTCAGGATTGCGGTACTCGGCGCGCAGGGTGATTGCCCCGGTTCCGACATCGACGGAAACCTCTGAGAATTTCAACACTCCTTTTTGGGGGAAGGCCGTTTCGTCCTCGAGCTTCAGGCTGACTTCAGCTTGGTTGGCGCCGGTCTTGTGCAACTTTCCGTTTGCAAGCTCACGCTTGAGGCGGAGCAACAAGGTGCTTGACTGGGTCACATCAACGTAGATCGGGTCGAGCTGCTGAATGGTCACGAGCGCGGTACTCTGGTTGGCGGCCACCAATGCTCCCTCGGTCACGGAGGAACGCCCCGATCGACCTGCAATCGGCGAAAGAACCTTGGTATAGACCAGGTTGATGCGCGCACTCTCCACCGTTGCCTTGGCGCTGGCAATGTCCGCCTCATTCTCCCCTAGCGTCGCGACTGCGTTATCGTAAGTCTGACGACTGATCGCCTCTGCGTCCGCGAGCGGCTTGTAGCGCTGCGCCAACAGCCTTGCGGAAACTGCGGTGGCCTCCGCTTTGGCGAGTGTGGCGAGTCCGCTTGCAAGCGTCGCCTCAAAAGGGGCAGGATCGATTTGATAGAGCTGTTGACCGGCCTTGACGTCACTGCCTTCGACGAACATCCTTTTCAAGATCACGCCGTTGACCTGGGGAACGATCTGAGCGATCCGAAATGCGGTGGTCCGTCCGGGTAAATCGGTGTCGATCTCCACCGATTGAAGCTGCACCACAACATAAGAGACCGCAGGTGGAGGTGGAGGCGGAGCAGGCTTTGTACTGCATGCGCCCAATGCAAGGGCGTATACAAGTCCGCAGCAGACGATCTTCAGGCTTTGCGGCCTGGGAAATGGAGTGGTCCGTCGATCACGCATAGAATCGCCTATGGGACTGAAACTGCATGAGTGACGAAGCGGACGGCGAACGGCCCAATCATCTTCGAAGGATTGACCGTCAGGAAATCATGTACCTATTGATTGCGTCGCGAATCTAGCGTACGTGCCGCACCTTCTTGAGCATCAGGAGAGGTGAAGTAACGCTGTGACGCCGGGAACCCCACGCAACCTCTGCGAGACTGAAGCGAGGGTCGGAACGTTAACCTCTGATGGTGAAGTCTGGAGCCAGTCATCGCGTTCCAAAGTCCAATGCAATGACAGAAAGGTCGCTGGCTCCACAAAACGAGCCGGCTGCCGTAGCCAGACTGAGTGAGGAAGCCCCACTCCTGCTCAAGACGGTTTTCGGCCATCCCGCGAGATGCCTTCGTTTCATTGCTTGCATCTCGAGCTCCCGTCGACGGACTCACTTCATACCTACGCCCGAGGGGCACATCAACCGACCTTATCCACATCAAGATCAACGGACCAGAGTTCAAAGCCGACCGAGATTACGGTTCAGCTACGTTAGAATTGCAACCGGAGCCAGTCTGTTCGCCAGCGTACATAATGATTACACTGGGGTTCAATTGCATGGATGATTCGAACAGGGAAGTCCTTCGCTTCTTCGAAGCATCCGTCGACGAGAAAAGGCTGGCGAAATTGAGCTGATGCGAGGCGGCCAATCTGCAGCCTCTTGGTTCTATTCGTACCCGAGGAGTGGCCGGCGCAATCCACTCGAGGTCAGTGCGCTTGTGCCCCGGTACGCCCGACGCGAGGCGCGCGGCTTCATGGACTCGGCGTTGGCGACAGTGAGGAAAGCCATGCGGAAATGTCCTGAATCGCGCCGTCGTCCAGGGTTTCGGCTACACCATGCATGATGCGGGTATTGCTCGTATCCGCAGGTTTGGCGTTGCGGTAATTGGTGAGACGCGCGCTGAGATAGGGTGCATTCTGGCCACGCAACGCGGGATAGGCAGCCAGATAGGTGGCTGAGAGGGGTGGGCCCTTCGCATCGGCTCCATGGCAGCCCTGACAAGGCGGAATACCGTGCTCGGGATCGCCTTGCGCATACAGTCTCTCGCCGTGGTCCATTGAAGCGGATGCGCTCGGGGGCGGCGGCTCGAGGGCATGCGGTGGCTGGCTTGCGAAGTAAGTCGCCAGATCACGCATGTCCTCATCGCTGAGGCCAGCGGCCAAGGCCGTCATCGGCGAGGCTGAATAGTACGGGTCCTTGGGATCGGCATGGTGGAACGATGCGAGGCGGTGATAGAGATAATCGGCCCGTTGGCCAGCCAAGCGAGGAAAAATCGGCGCGACGGGGACGCCATCGGCGCCATGACATGACGCGCAGACTGTCGACTTTTGCGCACCGGCCGACGCGCTGCCGTGGATCGGCTCGATCGTGCGCAGGTCAGTAAAGAGCGGCGTACCCTCGAGAGCAGCGCACGACACCAGCAGTGCGCCGGCCGCGACACCGGCCGCGGTAAGAGCCAACGTCCGGCCCGGTCCGTTGAACCTGAGCAGGATCCTCGGTTGAGCTCTTGTCGTGGATCTTCTCACAGCTTCACACTGAGAAACACGCCGAAGACATTGGCGCTATAGCCCTGGGGACCGGCATCCACGTACACCCGGTTTCCGTAGACCAGGGTATTGTCGAAATTCGCATAGTGCCAATCGGCGATTCGCCCATGCTCATAATAGTCGAAGAAACGCAGCGCGGTGCGCTTGTCCAGCGGTACGGTGACGTTCAGAGTCAACCCATTGACCACGTAGGTCATGGCGGGAAACTGATCGCCGGCTTGCGCAAGCGTATAGGGATAGGTGAGAGCGGAAGGTGTGGCGTAGCTATAGGTGGTGATGCCGCGCGAGGAAAGGTAGCTCCAGCCGAGATCCACGCGCGCCTTGCCGAGCATGCGCGTGAGCGACGCACCGCCTGACCAGTTGCGTTCATCGTCCTTAGCCCACCACCGGTTCGAGAGGGGATAGGTCGAACCCCCCAGGGTATCGTCGGGTGTGTTAATTGCCGCATCGTTGACGTTGGCGAGTCGCACGCTGGAATGATCCCAGGCGACCCACACCCTGGTGCTGGTCTGGGGCTGTAACTGCCATTCCCATTGCAGCATAGCCACTGAGTTGTCATACGCCTCACGCCCGATGGTGCTCGGATACTGGTTCCAGTCCGCTCGCAGAGACGCCGTAACGTTCATGTCGGGGCGCAGCAGGAAGGTCGCCATCAGATCGATCTTGTTTTCGTCACGATCGGCAATGTCGTACTTGCGCATGGCGTTGACGGTCCAGGCCGTGACCGTGTCGTCAGAGGGCACGAAGCCCGGCAGGTTCTGAAAAAAGGCGAACGCATAAGGGTCGTCGTTGTAGACACTCCCTGACTGCTTCAGGTAGGTATAGTTGGCGCGCAGGGTGAGCCATGGAAGGCTTCGGTTGGTCCAGTTGAGCTTCAGCGTGCTGTCGTTGACGTAGCTGACCTCGCGGTGGGCAGGATCGTAATGATCGAAAGTAAAGGTCGCCCCCAGCGTGTTGCGAGGTGTGACTCGCCAGTCGGCCCCTCCATACGCTTCGAGCGTCTGCCAGCTGTACGGGATGCTTTCGACCTGGATGTCGGAGGCATGCGGGTTGGTGACCGCGTTCCAGAACCCCGCAGATTCCGGGAGGATGCTCCCCTCCGCGCCGTTTTCGACGACATAGCCGTAGCTGCCGTTCTCCGGGTTGTACATCAGATAGTGGTTGCGGTAGTCCTGGTCGTTGTACTTCAGTCCGGTGCGCACAGTCACGTCTTGCACCGGTTGCAAGACGATCGTCGCCGCAGTCTGTTTGGTAACGATCAGCATGTTCGCCGTCTGCTGCGAGAGTGCCGCCGAGGTATTCCATTGGCTGCAAGGAAATAGCAGCGGGTTGCTGGGTCCGATCGTGAAGGTCCCATTGGTCGAGATGCCGAACACCCCCTGGCAGTTGGTAGGTGGCAGAATGGACGAGTTTTGCCGCATCTCGCCAACCTCGGCGCTCAGCGACGCCTCGCCATTGAGGGGCAGGACATGCGTGGCCGTGACATGTAGATCGTGATATTCGTTGTCCGGCTCCATCGACATCTGACCCTGGGTGATGCGCGCCGAGGAGGCACCGGGAATGACCGGCGGCCCCAGCTCGAAGGGCTGCTCAAAGGAATACGAGCGATAGTCGTCCCGATAGAGGGATCCCGTGTAGCCGAAGTCAAGCCGCCACTCCGGCCCCGCGTAGCGGGCACCAGCGGAGAGGTTGACGGTGCTGTCCTTGATCGGTTTGACGGTCTCCTCGATCCCGCCCCCAATGCCGCCGATATTGAAGAAGAAAGGGCCACCATAGGGTCGATCCCCCTTGCGCTGTTCATCGCTGATGTTGAAGTACACGGTCCAGTCTGGTGTGAGAAAGGCCGACAGGTCGACCCCTTGTTTGTCGCGGCGCGTACCCAGAGTCGTTACAGGAGCGGCGGCGGAGGCAGCCGCGACCTGGGCCGAGGTGCTGCCGCCCGGCACCAGACCACCCGCTAAGGTCAGGTTATTGGAGCCGAGGCCATTGAAGATCGGTTTGGCATCGGTCGAAAGAATGTTCGACAGGTCGGACACAAAGACCCGGGCCTTGTAGGCGCCCGCCTGGCCGTAGACGGCTTCATAGTATTGGTCTTCAGCGCTGACGAAATTGCCTTTGAGCTCCGCATAACTGCCATCGGAGGGGCGCTCTGCGTCGACCTCGAAGCTTGTCGCCGGTCCGTGCGTGGGCCAGCTCGTATACCGGTCGAACAACGCGGTCTTCTGGCCCGAGGTATGCAGGTAACCAACGTCGAAATTTCCGTAGACCAGCCACAGGCCGAGTTCTTCGACATCCGGTTCCACAGGTGGAACCTGATAGAGATTACCGGTGGGCGAGCGGTGTTGTCCGGGTTCAAGCCAACTGGTGCCGTCCGGGTCGATCGTCCGCATGGCGGCACCGGCCGTCGGGTCGATCTTGCTCGCGAGATTGGTGTCGACTCCCACCCCGCTGTCGGCGCGGCTCGGCGCGGGAATTCCTGCCAACGCGAACGCGAACGCCGCCCCCAGAATCCTGGTGCGCGTAGGGACGTCCCCAATCGTTGGCATGCGCATCTGGCAGTCCCCTACTCGTGGAAGCGCACGCCCGAGGCGGCATTGGAGCCGTGAATGTTCGCGTGGCATGTGAGACAGCCACGCCCCAGGACGCGCTCATCCGGATGCAGGCCCGTTCCGAGCGCCTGCTTGGTCTGCAAGTCGTTCGGGTGCAGGAAGTTGGTGTGGCATTGCTGGCAGATAAACGGCACCGGTGCCACCAACAGGGTGCTTTGATTCGAGCCATGAGGCAGGTGGCAGTTCAGGCAGTTCTCGCGCACCGGCGCATGCTCGAAGAGGAATGGTCCTCGCTTATCTGCGTGACATTGGTAGCACGTCTCGTTGACTGTGGCTGTCTTGAGCAGGTGATCATTCAGCGTGCCGTGCGGATTGTGGCAATCGGCACAACTGAGGTGGCCCTCGGGCAAGGGCATGTGCGAGCGGCGGCTGAACTGCTCTAGGATGTCCTTGTGGCACTGGGCACACGTATCGTTGATCGATGACCTGGCCATCAGGCCCTGGGCCGAGAATTTCGCCATCGGGTTGTGGCAATCGCTGCACGATAGATCCTGGCGCTGGTGGGCCGAACCCAGCCAGCGATCCCGCGCACCTCCTGAATGGCAGGTTAGGCACGTCTTGGTCTGCGTCTCGATCGGCGTTCCGGAATCATGCGTGTACCCGATAATCAGTCCCTTGACACGCGGATCCGCCGCGTGTTCCGAGCCCGGCCCATGACAGGCTTCGCAAACGGGTATATGCGGATCCGAGCGGTTGGCGACGTGCAGACCGAGGGCGTGGAGCGTGTGCGTGAAATGGTCGACCTCGAGCTTGTGACAGGCAACGCAGGTCCTCTCGCCGATCGGTTTTGCACCGGGCGCCTGGGGGTTGGACGCGACACGGGCGTGCGCGAAGCCTGGTGCCGGTCGCGGCAGGTCGCCTCGAGCGCCCTCGGGAGACCCGAAGTTCGTCTCCGGCAGATTGAGCTTCGGGGCGTCGCCCGGCGGTTGCACAGATTGCGCGCGCACGACAAGCGAAATCAACGTCACGCAGAGCACGACGGCAACCGCAGCGATCGGTCGACCGTGCCTCACGGGCGACCTGCTCGCTCGCCGCTTGCGCGGCGTGTTCGTGCGTGCGTTGCGGGCGTCAGGCAAGCAAGCACGCAATATCGAAGCTGCAGGAGCCGATTCAGGCCTTCGGCAATCCACTGTTCACAAGGCTGCACGTTGATGGACTCCGTCTCGATGGAGGATCTGCACCGCGCCCTTCAATGCCCGGGGGATCGATACCGTCACTGTCGGTACAGATCCCCCAGGGGCCAAAAACCAGCATGGCAGATTAAATCCTAAAGAATCGCGTTTCCCATTAACGTGCGCTAGCGTACATTACAACACGAGAAGGGAGACTTTCACGAAGGGTTTGGGCGGCATTTCCGCCATAGCGATAGGAATCGCAAATGTCCTGAGCCCCGGTTCGCGTAAACAGCGGACTTGCGTCCCGTTCGATAGCGAATGCGGGGCACGAGATAGGCCAAAATTCGAACTATTAGGGGTGTGCGTCCGTCGGCGGCAGGGCGAGCTGGGTAGTCGACGCCGAGGCGCGGGCGACGACTTCCAGGAGTTGCGCCATGGCCTGTGCCTGGCCCTGCGCGGTATCAGTGGCAATTGGGACGCTGAGTATTGGCGTTTGCAACGACACGTTGGCCGCCGGGGGCGCGAGCGAATTTTTCGACGCGGTGGCCACCTGGATTTGCGCGATGGCATCGATCCGTCTCTCGCCGCGGAGGACGTCAAGTCGCAGCAGATCGACCTTGAGGATCAGGTCAGGCGTCCCTTGAACACAAGTCGCGTCGCAAATGGTCCAACCAGGTAACTCTGCACGCAGTCTTGCGACGAATTCCCGTGCCAGTCCTATTTCGATCCGTTCAGCCCAGGAAGTGTTGGGCCATTCAGCGAGAGACCCGGTGTCGGCCCAGAATCGCACGCGTCGCGACATCATGTATTCCGGAATGGTCAGCCGTCGCACCAGGAGAACCCTGCCCCCGTCTGGGCCGGTGACTGCGCCGGCCGTCTGACCGACGGCAGCTTGAGCTGGCGCCAGCGCAATCAAAGCCGGATCGGGGATACTTGCGCAAGAGATCAGGCAGATGGTCAAGCCTAGCAAATATCCGGTACGCATCCCGTTCCGCCAAGCCTGCTTGTCGAGTCGGATTGGCCTGGGAGACCCGAACAAACTCAAGTTCATCCCATCCCTTTCAGGGCCGATTTCGGCCAAAGATGATTGCATTCGGTTGCTCTTGAAGTACCTCGCTCCAGTCCCGCAAATTGCGGGCTGCTTGCGCGAGATCGGCGACCGCACCATCCAAGTCGCTTCGAAGCGGAGCGCCTGGCGCGGTGAGTTCGGCCACGCGCGCCATCGCCACGCGCGCGGACTCCGCGGCTTCACGGGTGCTACTCAGGGTACGCAGCAGGTCCGGCCTGACATCAGTCACCGTGCCGTTTGCGTTGTCAGCCAGACGAGTTACCGCATCCAGCGCAACGCCTGACTTGTCTTGAACGCGCGAGATCGCCTCGCTAGCTTTGGTTAACGTCTTTCGCGTCTGGCTACCGACCCCGCTCAACTCGAGACCTGCAGCTTGTAGCGTCGTGTTCGCAGTGTCCATCGTGGACCGAAATGCTTTCAGCGTACTGCGAAGTTCCTCTGCGATTTCTCGCAATGGCAGATCGGCGAGTTCATCTGTCAGCGCACCGGAGCGATCTGCGATCGCGGGAATCTCGTGCACGTTGCCTGCCAGTTTGACCGGCGTTGCGTCAGGCACAAAATTGAGCTCGATCGATTTCTGCCCGGTAACCAGGCTTTCCGCCACCAGCTTCGCGCGCAGCCCATGACTCACCAAGAGAGGCAAATCCACCGGACCCAGCTCGGGATTTTCATCCCCCGTCATTTTCACAATATCTGGTGTCACAACTATGTGCACCGGGATACGCGCTGTAAGCGTATGCCGGTCCAACTCCAATCCTATCGACTTGACGATACCAATGGGCACTCCGCGAAATGTCACCGGTGCGCCGACGTACAGTCCTCTCACCCCGCCCTGAAAATAAATGACGACAGGGTCCTTTCTTTCGAACAGATTGCCTCCACCCAACCAGAGAACAACAGCGACGGTCAACGCGAGGGCACCAAGGATAAAGCCTCCTATCAACAAGGCTTGCTTGTTCATCTCGAGCTCTTGGCCTGCTCACGTCGGTTCGGATCCGGCGCATTGCCCTGCTGCGCCGGGAGATCTTCTCGGAGCATGAAGGCCCGAACAGTAGGATGCTCTGGATGGTCACGTAATTCCTTGGGGCTTCCATGCGCAATGGGACGCTTGCTGTCTGCATCAAGGAAGATACCGCCGTCGGCGATCGCCAGAAGGCTTGGCAGTTCATGGCTGACGAGAACCACGGCAGCGCCGGTGCGTTTCCTGACGTCCAGGATTAGATCGTCCAGGTGCTTGGAGCTGATGGGGTCGAGACCGGAAGACGGCTCGTCTAGCAGCAGGAGCGGCGGGGCCGCAGCAATCGCACGTGCCAGACCGGCACGCTTTTTCATGCCCCCGCTGAGGTCGGCGGGGTAGTAGGCACCGAACTTCTCCAGCTCGACCCAGCCCAGAACCTCGGCGGCTCGCGCTTCGCGCTGACCGCGGTCGAATTTCGTGAGCTGCTCCAATGGCAGGCAAACGTTTTCGAGAAGCGTCATTGAGGACCAGAGCGCCGCACTCTGGAATAACATTCCGCACCCCGAACGCAGCTTAGTGCGTACCGCGATATCCCCCGCCCAATAGTCTGTACCGCGATACAGCACCTGGCCACCGGCGGGCTGCAACAACCCGATCACCTGCCTGAGCAGGGTGCTCTTGCCACAGCCGCTAACACCCATAATCGCGAATATCGCCCCTACTTCGACCTTAAAGGACACGCCCTCTTGAACCAAGGTCTCGCCGAAGCGCATGACAAGGCTACGCACCTCGAGCAAGGGCTGATCGGTTGCCGGAACATTGGCATGGCCTTCAACAGGCCCTGTGCTGGCAGTCTCCATCACACGCCCAGGGCATTGGCACAAAGCGCGAATATCGCATCGAGCGCAATGACGCCTACGATGGCCGAAACCACTGCACCAGTCGTTGCCAACCCGACGCCGGCCGCATTGCGTTCGGCGTAGAGACCGTAGTAACAACCAGTCAAAGCGACTAGCGCGCCGAAGAAGAGGGATTTTGACGCGCCCAGCGCAAACTGCACGGACGTCAACGCTTCGACGCTTCGATCCAGATACGCTGGCGTCGAAATGTTCATCATCGAGACCGCCACAATAAGGCCACCCGACAAGCCGGCGATGCATCCATAAACATAGAGCAGCGGCAAGATCAGGGTCAATGCAAAGACTCGCGGCAGCACCAAGTAGGCGACAGTGTTTAATCCGAGAACCTCGAGCGCATCCACCTCTTCGTTGGTCTGCATGGTGGCAAGTTCGGCGGCGAAGGAAGCGCCCGTGCGTCCGGCCATGACCACTGCAGTCATGACGGCAGCCATTTCGCGCACCACTGCAATGCCAACCAAATCGGCCACATAAACGCCAGCTCCGAACTTGATCAGCTGCACCGCACCCACGAAGGCGAGGATCGCACCGACCAGCAGATTAACCACCACGACAATGATTAAGGCCAGCGCGCTACATTGCAGGGCGACGCGACCGAAGTCGCGCCGTGGAAAACGTGCGCCACCGGTCAGCAGCGCGGCCGTCGACAGCGGAATTTTCCCAAGGAACGAGATGGCCCGCAGGGCGTTGGAAACGGAGCCTTGCATGGATATGTTCATGCCTCCAGCCGATGTATGACGCCCGCACGAATTACACGCCACCGGGCCGGAAATTGGCGACTACCATAGGGGCACGGAAAACATCTCTACGCCGAAACATCCGTGGTCCCTCAAATCACGCGGGTCGTAAGAGCTGACTCGCTTCATTGCTACCGACGCGATCCACACCCCGCTCCGATCGCACGCACCAGGGCACCACTTTGCCAATTGTTAGCGAAGCAGATTCAATCATGGGTGCCTGCCCCTGTATGTTCGCTTCCGCACATTGTTTTTGTTGCCAGTGAACGCGTTCTGGCACAGGTTTTTCACTCACTATCCTGCGGGTGAGCGATTCGGTACTAACCAACTCTTTAGTTCAGTCCAGGGCCGTTTCCGTCTTCCGAAGAAGTCATATCGGGAGTCGTATTGTTGAGTTCTGTAACGTTTGGGGCGAGTCCGCGGGCGCGGATTCGCCCTTTTCGTTTGGAGGTTTACATGAGGTACCTGCCGTTGGTCTCAAAATAAGGCGTGCTCCAGACAACTCCTGCAGTCGCATACTGAGCGTAGCCCATTGATTCAGGATCCCCCACTTCCAGTCTTCAAGAAAACTCGCCAGTGACTCTTTGCAGGCGGGCTCGACCGCGCTCCATTGCCTCGCGTCTCCGAGGGAGATTGACGTAGCCGTAGATGTTTCTTTTCCGATCCAGGGATCCAGTTGCATTGGGTGCCCGCGCGAACGGATCGTCAATATCTGTTTACCATCCGACGGACATTCGACTCCGTCAAGGTGTAGGCTATGAAATTAACCAATCCCACCAGAAGGTTCCGATGTCAGGCCGCGCTTGACTGGGTGCCGGTTTGCGCAAGTACCATGCGCAAAATGCCTTCTATGATTTTGCCGTAATCGGCACGTTATTTTGAGCACTTTCGTGCAATCTTACGCGCAGCCGTGCAAACGTAAGTTTTTGATTTAATTGAGTTTGGTGGTGCCGCTGGCCGGAATCGAACTGGCGACCTTCGCATTACGAATGCGCTGCTCTACCAACTGAGCTACAGCGGCAAGACCTTCGGTCAACTCTCGCGCGGGCTATGGGAAGTGAACCGATTGCGCGTCCAGCGCGCAGCCTTCACGTCATAACTGCGACGAGCCGGACAAAGAGGCGCGATTATAAACGGTCGCCAAGCCTGCCTGCAAATGACTGCGATGAGGCTGACTGCGATGAGGCATTGTGGGCATTGTGCTAGGCCGCGTCGGGTTGTGCACCTGGTGCTGCGAGCTGGAACGCCTCCAGGGCCATACAAGTCTCGTAGATCTCCATGATGCGTGGCAAGGGCTTCAGATCACACTGAAATCGCAGCGCGTTGAAGATCTGCGGCACAAGACAAATGTCCGCGAGGGTCGGCGCGTCGCCGTAGCAAAAGCGCCCGGCAGGCAGATTCTGGCCAAGCTGCGCCTCAAACGCGAGAAGGCCACTCTCGACCCAGTGGCGATACCAGCGATTCTTAACCTCCTCCGACGCCCCGACCTCGTCGGTGAGGTACCGAAGCACGCGCAAATTGTTCAGAGGATGGATCTCGCAGGCGATCGAGAGTGCCAGCGAGCGAACGCGGCTGCGCCCCCACGCGTCGGCAGGCAGCAGCGGCGGCTCGGGGATCGTTTCGTCCAGGTACTCGCAGATCGCGAGGGATTGGGTCAGGGTATGGTCGTCGTCGAGCTGCAGCACGGGCACCAGCGCGTCGGGATTCAGGGCTCGGAACTGCGCAACCAGGTGCTCCTTCTTGACCAGATGGACGGGGCAATATTCGTACTCCAACCCCTTTAGCCTAAGGGCGATGCGCACCCGATATGAAGCGGAACTGCGAAAGTAGCTGTGCAGACGCAAGGAAGGCCCTCTTTGGCGATTCGCTAGATGGAGTCGTGACTGATGCTGCTGCCCCGCTCTTCGTTACCGCCAAGCCCGACCGGTAAGGGAAACTGGACATGCTCTTCGACGCCTGGCAATTTGCGCACCGACGCAACGCCCCTGGTTTTCAAGAGCTCGATCAGCTCCTCGACAAGGATCTCGGGTGCCGAAGCTCCCGCACTGACTCCGATCCGCTTCTTGCCCGCGAGCCATTCGGGACGAAACTCGCTCGCGCTCTCGATCAGGTAGGCTTCGACCCCGAGCTTGGCACCCACTTCGCGCAGCCGATTGCTGTTGGAACTGGTGGGACTACCCACGATGAGGATCAGATCGCATTGAGGCGCCATGAACTTCACGGCGTCCTGGCGGTTCTGGGTCGCGTAACAGATGTCGTTGCGTTTGGGTTCCATGATGTCTGGGAAGCGGCGCTTCAACGCTTCGGTCACCTCCTTGGCATCGTCCACGGACAAGGTCGTCTGGGTCACGTAGGCCAGGCGGTGCTCGTCTGCGACGACCAAGCGCTCAACATCACCGACGGTCTCGACGAGGTACATGCCCTGTTCGGATTGACCCATCGTCCCTTCGACTTCCGGATGCCCATGGTGACCCACCATGATGATCTCCCGACCCTCCCGGCGCATCTTGGCCACCTCCACATGCACCTTGGTCACGAGCGGGCAGGTCGCATCGAAGACGACCAGGCCGAGCTCGTGCGCCTGCGCTCGGACCAATTGGGACACGCCATGGGCACTGAAGACCACCGTGTTACCGGGTGGCACATCCTGGAGCTCCTCTATGAAGATGGCGCCCTTGGCACGCAGGTCGTCTACGACATACTTGTTATGGACAATCTCGTGCCGAACATAGATTGGAGCTCCAAACTGGGCGAGCGCGCGTTCGACGATTTCAATAGCGCGGTCCACTCCAGCGCAGAATCCACGGGGTTGAGCAAGAATGACTTCCATTTCTCGGCCTTCGCAGGGTTAGAGCACGGCGATGATGTGAACCTCGAACCTGAGGGCTTGTCCGGCTAAGGGGTGATTGAAGTCAAATAGCGCATATTGGTCATTGAGTTCTTTGATGACTCCAGCGAAGCTTGCTCGGTTTGGAACGTCCACCCCATCCGGTGCCGCAATCTCCACGAGATCTCCCACAGCATATTGGGTCCCCGTCTGACTTTCGGCATCGAGAAGAGCCCGACTGACCCTGCGCACCAGGTCCGGATTGCGCGGTCCGTACGCCTCGTCCGGGCCCAATTCAAAGCTAACATGATCCCCTGCCTTCAGACCGATGAGCCTGGATTCCAGAGGCGGTGCAAGCTGACCGCTTCCCATCTGGAGCGTTGCGGGTCGGTCGCCAAACGTATCCACGACGGGCGTGTCGATCGCCTTCTCGGAGGCCAGCGCCACGCGGTAGTGCAGGGTCAGATAAGCGCCTTGGGAAACCTGATTCGATGCGGACATGGAGGGACGTCTTGACTCAACACGCTATTTTAGTCGAATAGGAGCCCCCCGTGCCGATCCGCGACTGGCCCAGCATCCAGCGCCCACGCGAAAAACTCATCCGCAATGGACCCTCCACCTTGTCCGATGCCGAGCTCTTGGCCCTGTTCATCCATACAGGGATTGCGGGCCGTAGCGCGGTCGACCTCGCGCGCGATCTGCTGGTCCGCTTCGAGGGACTCTCTGGAGTTTTCTCGGCACCCTTGTCGGAGTTCAAGGCGATCAAGGGCCTGGGGCCTGCTAAGTATGCACAACTGCAGGCGGTCCTCGAGATGACCAAGCGCACTCTCGGGGAGAGATTAAGAGAAGGCCCGGTCCTCAGCTCCTCGCGCGCCGTGCGGGAGTTCCTGACGCTCGAGCTCGGAGACAAGCCCTTCGAGGTCTTCTTCGCCCTCTTTCTCGATAGTCAGAATCGATTGCTCGATGCACGCGAGCTCTTCCGAGGAACGCTCACCCAGACCAGCGTCTACACGCGCGAAGTCGTCAAGGCGGCCCTCGAAGCGAACGCCGCTTCGGTGGTGTTCGCCCATAACCATCCTTCAGGAGTGCCCGTCCCAAGCCAGGCCGACGAGATCCTGACCCAGACCCTCGAGACAGCGCTTGGGCTTGTCGACATCCGCACGCTCGATCACCTCATCGTCGCGGGCAATCGAATCTTCTCCTTTGCCGAACACGGAAAACTCTGACACCCGGGACTCTGTTGCATGGCCCGAGCCTGCGCAGACCCTACTGCACCGAGCCTTGAATTTCCTATAACTTTCCGATACAATCGCGGTCTTTGCGCAAATTCATTTGAAGGTGCTGGATATGGCACGAGTCTGTCAGGTAACCGGGAAAAAGCCGATGGTTGGCAACAACGTTTCCCACGCGAACAACAAGACCAAGCGTCGCTTTCTGCCCAACCTGCAGAATCGCCGCTTTTGGGTCGAGAGCGAAAACCGCTGGGTCAGCCTGCGCCTGACCAACGCGGGGTTGCGCACGATCGACAAGAAGGGTATCGATGTCGTCCTCGCCGAGCTGCGCTCGCGCGGCACCATCTAGGGAGACCGGATATGCGCGATAAGATCAAGCTGGAATCGACGGCGGGAACGGGGCACTTCTACACCACCACGAAGAACAAGCGCACGATGCCGGAAAAAATGGAGATCAAGAAGTTCGATCCCGTCGCCCGCAAGCATGTGGCTTACAAGGAAACGAAGATCAAGTAGTTACCCTTGGAACATCCAAAAAAGCCCGCAATGCGGGCTTTTTTGTTGGGCAGTCGGAAGCGTCCGCGCCTAGCTGCTGCGCCGCCGCCCCATTGGGGCGCGGGCCGAAACTCTCCTAGCCGTAACTCTTCAGATGCAGGCTGAACTCTTGCAGCGTACGGATGCCACTTTCCTCGGCGCGTTTGCACCAATCTTGCAATTGCGCCAGCAACTGTTCGCGCGAAGCGCTCGAGCGGTCCCAGATTGAGGTCAGGTCGACGCGCATCTCGTGTAGTTTGGCGAGCACGTGGCTGTGCGCCAGCGCTTCAGAGAGCCGCTTGCGATCGACTTCAGACAGAGTCTCGAGATCACGGTGGACCCAGCGCTTGACGCCCTGGACCTGGGCCAGTTGGACCTCGGTGCCACGCTCCGAGGAGCGCGTTTTCAGGCGGTCGATCTCCTCGCGGCACGCCTTCTTGAGTGACTGGGCGTACTTGGCCATGACGTCGTAGCGATTCGAAATGACAGCGTGCAGATTATCCAGATCAACCTGGGCGCGGGGCATAGAGAATGTCGGAGTGGGCGCTATCTTCTTGATCGTCGCCAAGCGCAGATAAGCCAGAATCTTGATGTAGAGCCAGCCGATATCGAACTCGTACCACTTGTTCGACAACTTAGCGGAAGTCGCGTAGGTGTGATGGTTATTGTGAAGTTCCTCGCCACCGATCAGGATCCCCCAGGGCACAATATTGCGACTCGCGTCAGCACAATCGAAATTCCGATACCCGGCGAAGTGGCCCACGCCATTGATGACACCTGCAGCAAAGAACGGAATCCACATCATCTGGATGGTCCACACGACCGTGCCCACGCCCAGACCGAAGAGTACCCAGTCCGTCACCAGCATGACGCCGCATCCGTGCCAGGTGAAACGACTGTAAAGATTGTGTTCGATCCAGTCATCCGGTGTGCCTCGCCCGTATTTCTCGAGGGTCTCCTTGTTGTTCGATTCTTCCATGTAGAGCTCGGCGCCCTGCAGGAGCACCTTCTTTAGCCCGCGCGTCTGCGGGCTGTGCGGATCTTCAGCTGATTCGCACTTCGCGTGATGCTTGCGGTGGATTGAGGCCCATTCCTTGGTCTGCATGCCTGTCGTCAGCCACAGCCATGCTCTAAAGAAGTGCGCAGGTACCGCATGCAAGTCCAAAGCCCGATGCGCCTGGCAACGGTGCAGGTAGATGGTCACTCCTGCGATCGTGATATGCGTGAGAACGAGCGCAGCGATCGCAATCTTCCAGAGCGGCCACGCCAATACGCCATGGGACAGGAAATCGAGTACTTCAGAAGGCATCGTTCAGGCTCCGAATGTAAAAAAACCGACATGGGCCCTAAACTGCAGCACCCGGTGCACCAAAAGTATGCGCACCACATGACGGTGTATCGATTATACGGCAAGTGGGGGCATATACCCCCAATTCGAGGGGGTATCAGTACCTATTTCGACTCGGCTTCAGGATTCTTGAACCCCTGAGCGGGGATGGCGGGGGCGGGTAAACCCTCTGGCAGCCAGATGCGCACATCCCGTTGTGGATAGGGAATGCCGATCCCTTCCTTGCCAAATCCTGCCAGGATCGCCCTGCTGATATCCGATCGAGTCGACCCCGTACCCAATTCCGGGTCGTCGACCCAAAATCCGAGTTCCAGATCCAGACCGTCGGCCCCGAAGCCGTTCAAGGTTACTACCGGGGCGGGATCGGTCAGAACCCGTGTCTGACCGCGCGCTGCCTCCAGCATGATCTCGATGGCTCGATCCAGATTGCTGTCGTATGCGATCTGCACCTTGACGGCCACGCGGGCCTGCTTGCTCGTGTAGCTGTGATTGGTCACGGTGCCGCTCACCAGGAGTTCGTTGGGGATGATCGCCTCGGTTCCATCCAGGGCCTTGATGACGGTGTAGCGCGTGCGGATCTGGGTCACTGCACCGTGGTACTTGTCGACCGTAATCAAGTCGCCAATGCGCAGACTGCGATCGAGCAAGATGATGAAGCCGCTCACGTAATTGCTGGCAATACGCTGCAATCCCAGTCCAAGTCCCACCCCGAGGGCTCCGCCGAACACCGAGAGAACCCCCAGTGGGATCCCCACTCCGTTCATCGCGATCAGGACAGCAAGCACGAGCAGGGCAGCGCGCGTGAAACGCGCGAGCGCCACCCTTAAGCTCGCATCGATCGAGTCGATCTTCATGAGCCGGGAATCCAGCACGGTGCCGGCCCAAAGTGCGGCGACGAGCGCGACCAAGATCAAAGAGCCGTCCCTGAAGAGCTCCAGCAGCGTGAGCGGCTTGGGCATGTCGCTGGCTTTATAGATCGGTATCTCGAGCGCCTCGAGGACATCAGGAAGGAACCCCGACACATGCAAGGCGACCGCACCGAAGACCACGGCGGTGAATAGGCGCTGCATCAGTGCGACCAGCCCGCTGGGCTTGAACACACGGCCAATCGCATAGGAAACCAGCCGCAAGACCCCGGCAGCGAGCAACAACACCGCCGCGATGCGCAGCAGGTTCGCGTGCTGATGAAACGTCGGGGCGATTTGGGTGATCCCCCGCAGCAATAGCCACGCGGCCAGGGGACCGAGCGCCGAACTCAAACGCGCCGTACTCCAAGAGACCGCATCGGGGGGAGGACTGACCTGCTCGAAGCGCCGGGCGATCGTGCGTATCACGATCCAGGTCAGCGCACACACGGCCACGAGCACGCCGATTTGCCAGAGCACTTGGCGCACCACGCCTGGTTCGCGCAAGTCAACGAGCAGATCGGACATCATCGAGTTCAGAAATTCTTGGTTCATCCCTGCGCCCCCCTCCTTGTGGGATGCGTCATGGCGGAGCAAGTCCCGCGTTGGCTAGCCGCGCGTGAAAACGGCCGCAAAAAAACCGTCGGTCCCCTGGAGATCCGGCCAGAGCTCAAGCCGCGGCCCGGTGTCAAGAGGGATCTGCTGGGCGCGCAAGATCTCGCTCACGCCCTCTGGTGCAAAGTCCGGATGCGCAGCCAAGAACGCGTCGGCGACGACGTCGTTCTCCTCTTTGAGGAGGCTGCAGGTCGCATAGACCAGGCGCCCCCCAGGCTTGACCAGGCGCGCGGCCGCGGCCAGGATGGCGGCCTGCTTCTCGGTGAGTTCCCGTACGGAAGTGGCCGATTGGCGCCATTTCAGATCCGGGTTACGACGCAGGGTGCCCAATCCGCTGCATGGCGCATCGACGAGAACCCGGTCTGCCTTGCCCGAGAGCCGCTTAAGGCGCGCATCACGCTCACTGTCGATGGCCATCGGATGCACGTTGGACAGGCCGCTGCGCGCGAGTCTTGGCTTCAGGTGCGCAAGACGTTTGGCGGACACGTCGATCGCATAGAGCCGACCCGAGGAACGCATCAAGGCCCCAAGCGCCAGGGTCTTGCCTCCCGCACCGGCGCAGAAATCGATCACCAGTTCGCCCCGCCTTGGCGCAACAAGATGGGCGAGGATCTGGCTCCCCTCATCCTGCACCTCGATGCCGCCGTCCTCAAAGATCGCCAACTTCTGCAAGGCCGGCTTGCCCACCAGCCGGATACCCAGGGGCGCGTAGGTCGTGGGCTGGGCTTCGATCCCCATGGCCTCGAGGTTCGACAGCGCGTTTTCGCGGGTCGCTTTGACGAGGTTCGCCCGCAGATCGAGCGGCGCGCTACGGTTCAAGGCGTTCGCCAGGCGCTCGATGCGAGGATCATCAAAGCGTTCTCGCAGGCGCTCGAGAATCCAATCCGGCAGGTTGCAGCGCGCCTCGAAGGACAGGCTCATGCGATCGACCGTGGCGATCCGTTCCAGCCAACGCGCCTCGGCCGGCCCGACCTTCGCGATGACCTCTTGCATGCCAGCGACGTACGCCAAACCCAGGAGCGCCAGCCGACGCGGCAGCGGCCCGCTACCGCTCTGGGCGAACTGGGCGAATTCGAGCTTGTGGCGCAAGACGGCGAACGTGGACTCAGCCATGACGGCCCGATCGCGGTGGCCCAGTTGGTTATGGCGCCGGAAATAGCGCGTCGTCACGGCGTCGGCGGGGAAGTCAAAGCGCAGCACTTCGCCCGCGAGCGCTTCGGCATGACTGATGAGCCCAGGATGCAAGATCATGACCGCACGCCTTTGACGATCCCGTCCAGAAGCAGTTGATCCTGGGGTACATCGACACGAACCCTGGACCCCACAAGCGCGAGCCGGCCATCGAGCATCCAGCGGACCACGCGCGGATAAAGCCGATGCTCCTCGGCGAGCACGCGCGCCGCTAAGGCGCTCTCACTATCCTCCGGAAAGACCGGCACGGCCGCCTGAGCGATGATCGGGCCATGATCCAGTTCGGGAACAACGAAATGGACCGTGGCGCCGTGGACACGTACCCCGGCCGCCAAGGCCTGGCGATGGGTATGGAGGCCTTTGAAAGCAGGCAGCAGCGAAGGGTGAATGTTGAGCATGCGCCCGTGATAGTCTCGCACCAGGTCCTCGGAGAGTATGCGCATGAATCCCGCCAGCAGAACAAGATCCGGCTGGTGGCGGGACAGGGCCTGGGCAAGCTTCTGATCGAAGAGCAGGCGATCGGGGTGGGCTGCCGCGTCCACGACATCCACTGCAATACCGGCCTTAAGTGCGACGGCCAGACCGGCTGCATGCTCTCGACTGCTGATGACGGCTACGATCCGCGCGGGCCAGTCCTCCAGTCGTGCCGCATCGATCAGGGCCTTCAGGTTCGTGCCCCGACCCGAGATGAGAATGACGATGGATTTCACCGGGCGCAGTTTAGCATCGCACCCCCCGACCTCCCGGCGGGAAAGCCCTTGGACCGCTTATAATCAGGGGTTTAAGCTGACCTGATCTCCTCTCAGACCTTCCTATGCGCGTCTATCGCGGACTCCCTCGGCTCGCAGCACGGACACCGTGCGCGATGACGATCGGCAATTTCGACGGCGTACACCGGGGTCACCAGGCACTCCTCGCCCGATTGCGCGCGGCAGCCGACCAACTGGGGGTTGCCGCCGCGGTGATGACTTTCGAGCCGCACCCTCGCGAATACTTCGCCGGGCGCGCGAGGGACCCCGATCGGGCCCCGGCCCGTATCGCGAATCTGCGTGACAAGCTCGGCGCGCTGGCCGAGTGCGGGGTCGATCGCGTCATCGTGGAGCACTTTGGCGCGCGTTTTGCCGCGCTCTCGCCTGCCCAGTTCATCAAGGATGTGCTGGTCCTGGCCTGCCAGCCGCGCTGGGTCATGGTTGGCGAAGACTTTTGTTTCGGTGCCAAAAGAGCGGGGAACGTCGCACTGCTGCGCGCGGCGGGCGCGGAGCTGGGTTTTGAGGTGGTCACCCTGCCAACAGTGGAGGAAGCCGGCGAGCGCATCTCGAGTTCCCTGGTGCGTGCTGCGCTCGCCTCCGGTGATCTGGTGCGCGCCCGCCAGCTCCTTGGCCGCCCCTACTTCATCAGCGGACATGTCGTACATGGCGCCAAACTGGGCCGCACGCTCGGATTTCCGACTCTGAACCTGCGCGTAGCGCACGGTCATCCCGCCCTGTCGGGAATCTTCGTGGTTCAGGTGCATGGCCTTGCAGTCGGGCCGGTGCCGGGCGTGGCGAGCATCGGGCGCCGACCGACGGTCGACGATTCCGGCCAGGTGTTGCTGGAAGTCCACTTGATCGACTTCGCCTTGAACGTTTACGGTAAGCTGGTAGGTGTGGAATTCCTGACAAAATTGCGTGACGAGCAAAAGTATCCCGATCTGGCCGGATTGACCGCCGCCATCGCCGAGGATACGCGCGCGGCGCGCGCCTTTTTTGCACGGCCCCCGCTCTCACTGAACTTCGCTACCTCCGCCACCGACCGAATTAGTTAGGTACGGCGCCGCTCGCTCAGGGCAAGAGCTTTGCCCCCCATTCCACACTAGGCTTGGCGAAGGAGACGTTCTGACCTCGCCCGCCTCTCGCGACAGAAGACCCATCATGGCCGAGTCAGCAGATCCCAAATCGAACACGAAGCAGGACTATAAGAGCACGCTCAATCTTCCCGAGACGCCTTTTCCGATGCGCGGCGATCTTGCGCGGCGCGAGCCGCAGTGGATCAAGGATTGGCAGGACCGCAGGTTCTATCAACGGATACGCGAGGCCCGCAAGGGTCAGCCGAAATTCATCCTGCACGACGGACCGCCTTTTGCCAATGGTGAAATCCATATCGGCCATGCCCTAAACAAGATCTTAAAGGACATGGTCGTCAAGGCGCGGGGTCTTAAAGGACTCGATGCGCAATACGTCCCAGGCTGGGACTGCCATGGCATGCCTATCGAGATCCACATCGAAAAGGAGTTCGGCAGAAATCTGCCGGCACAGGACGTGCAGGCCAAGGCTCGGGCCTATGCGCATACGCAGATCGCGCGCCAGATGGCAGGCTTCGTCCGCTTGGGCATCCTCGGGGATTGGGAGCACCCTTATACGACGATGGATTTTGCGGCGGAGGCCGAGGAACTACGCGTTCTCGGCCGCGTCCTTGCCCAAGGCCGGATCTTCCGGGGTCTAAAGCCCGTGAACTGGTGCTTCGACTGCGGATCGGCTCTGGCCGAGTTCGAGGTCGAGTACCAGGACAAGGTCGATATCGCGGTGGACGTGGGATTTGCGTTTCCCGATGACCAGCGGCTGCGCATCGCACAAGCTTTCGGTCTGCCCGCCCTGCCCGCAGGTCCTGGCTATGCGGTGATCTGGACCACAACGCCCTGGACCATCCCGGCCAATCAGGCCCTGAATCTGAACCCGGAACTGCTCTACGCCCTCGTCGCCACCGAGCGCGGCATGCTGATCCTGGCCGAAGAGCGGGTCGAAAGCTGCCTTAAGACCTACGGCCTGTCGGGAACGATCCTCGCTCGCTGTGTCGGGGCAGCGCTTGATCACGTCGAGTTCCTCCATCCATTCTACCCACGCCGCGCGCCGGTCTATCTGGGCGAGTACGTCACGCTCGAACAGGGAACGGGCATCGTCCACTCCGCGCCCGCCTACGGGCTTGAGGACTTCATCTCATGCAAGGCCAACGGTCTGGCAGACGACGAGATTCTCAATCCGGTCACAGGCGACGGGACCTACGCGCGTTCTGAGCCGCTCTTTGGGGGCGAGAACATCTGGACGGCCACGCCCAGGATCGTCGAGACGATCCGCGAGCACGGGGCCCTGTTCCACTCGGCGCGCTTCACGCACAGCTACATGCACTGCTGGCGGCACCGCACGCCGATCATCTACCGCGCCACCTCGCAGTGGTTCGTCGGCATGGACATCGCCCCCGGACCGGACCAGGATAGTCTGCGCACCACGGCTTTGGCCGCTGTTGAGGCGACGCGCTTTTTCCCGGCCTGGGGCAAGGCGCGGCTCTTCGCAATGATCGCCAACCGACCGGATTGGACTTTATCGCGGCAGCGGCAGTGGGGGGTGCCGATGGCGTTTTTTGTACATCGCGAAACCGGTGCCTTGCATCCACGCACCCCTGAGCTGATCGAGGAGGTCGCACTGCGCATCGCAGCTCACGGCATAGAAGCCTGGCAGACACTCGATCCGGCCGAGCTCCTGGGCGAGGAGGCAAGGGACTACGTGAAGAATCGCGATACCCTCGATGTCTGGTTCGACTCCGGCTCAAGCTTTCAGACGGTGTTGCTTGGCTCTCACCGGGAGGCATCGCAATTTCCCGCCGATCTCTACCTGGAGGGTTCGGATCAGCACCGGGGCTGGTTTCACTCGTCGCTTCTGATCTCATGCATGCTCTACGGTCGCGCGCCCTTCAATATGCTGCTCACCCACGGGTTCGTGATGGACGGCGAAGGTCGCAAGATGTCCAAGTCCCTGGGCAACGTGATGTCTCCCCAGAAGATCTCCGAAACCCTGGGTGCCGAGATCCTGCGCCTGTGGGTCGGCAGCGCCGACTATTCGGGCGACGTCTCCATCTCGGATGAAATCCTCAAGCGGATCGTCGAGGGTTACCGGCGCATCCGCAACACCTTGCGCTTCCTTCTGGCCAATACGGCCGATTTCGATCCGACAGAAGATGGCCTGCCGGTGTCCGCCTGGCTCGAGATCGATCGCTACGCCGTCGCGCGGATGAACGCCTTACAGGTCGAATTGCTGCAGCATTACGAAGATTTCGAGTTTCATCCGGTCATGGCCAAGCTGCAGAGCTATTGTTCGGAGGACCTCGGTGGGTTCTATCTCGATATCTTGAAAGACCGCCTCTACACCACCGGCCGGTCCAGCGTGGCACGCCGCTCGGCACAAAATGCCCTCTGGCACATCACCTCTTCGCTGCTGCGCCTGATGGCTCCGATCCTCTCCTTTACAGCAGAGGAAGCTTGGTCGTTCTTCGCGAGCGAGTCGGAAAAAGCGCTGGGCACGATCTTCGCGACGACCTATCACACGCTTCCCGAGGTCACTGATGGTGCGGCACTGCTTGAGAAGTGGGCACTCATCCGCGCAGTCCGTGCCGAGGTCACAAAGCGCCTCGAGGAGGTGCGCGTCGAGGGGCGTATCGGGGCCTCGTTGCAGGCGGAACTCGAACTTCGCGCGGCCGAATCGCGGCATGCGGTTCTGGCAAGTCTCGCCGACGACCTGCGCTTTGTGCTCATCACCTCTCAGGCGAAGGTCAGTCTCGCCACGGCGGGAGAAAGCGAGACGATCATGGTCACCCCGTCGACCCATCCGAAGTGTGCCCGGTGCTGGCACTATCGTGCCGACGTTGGCTCCGATCCGGCGCACCCGGGTCTGTGCGCGCGCTGTCAGAGCAACCTCTTTGGCGCGGGCGAAGAGCGCCGCTTCGCCTGATCCCGTTCTCATAGGGGCTTGCCGGTACCTGGGCAAGCCCGCCACCTCCCCGAACTCTTTCCATGCCTAAGACACGTTCCCGCCCCGGCGCCTCCGGCGGCTCCTTGGCCGCCCGATTGGGCCCCTGGCTTGTCCTGTCAGCCTTAGTCATTGGCTTTGACCAGCTCTCCAAGATCCAGATCGAACACCATTTCGGTTATGGCGAGCGCCTGAAGATCCTTCCTTTCTTCGATTTGACCCTGCTCTACAACAAGGGGGCGGCCTTCAGCTTTCTTTCCACCCAGGGCGGCTGGCAGCGCTGGTTCTTCACCGGCGTGGGGTTGGTTGCGGCGCTGTTCATCGTGCGTCTTTTGGCCCGCCACGGACGGCAGAGACTATTTGCGCTCTCGCTGGCTCTGATTCTGGGTGGCGCCCTCGGTAACGTGCTTGACCGGATCCTGCATGGAAGGGTCGTCGATTTCCTGCTGGTATATTGGCGTGATTGGTACTTCCCCGCATTTAACGTGGCCGACAGCGCCATCACCATAGGAGCGGTTCTTCTGGTCCTCGACGAACTCTTGCGGGTGCGCCGGGCTGCCTAGGGGCGCACCGGCCGAGAGGGGGTAAAGGGGCGGGTTGCACTTCACAGTTATGCTGCACCGTTGCGCTTCAAGCGGGGAAGGTCGGCCGCGCGTTCTATGGCAAGATCGCGTCATGCCGAAACACGGAGGCCCGAGTGGCAGAGGTAATAGCAGATCTCGAAGGCAAGTCGATCATCCTCGGCCTGACGGGCGGCATCGCCGCCTATAAGTCAGCGTTTCTCGCGCGGCGCCTGCAGGAACATGGTGCGCGCGTGCAGGTCGTCATGACCGCAGCGGCCGAACAGTTCATCACCGCGACGACGATGCAGGCACTAACCGGCAACCCGGTCTACACGAGCCAATGGGATACGCGCGTGCCCAGCGCCATGGCCCACATCGATCTGTCGCGCGGGGCCGACGCGATCCTGGTCGTTCCCGCCAGCGCAGATTTCATGGCCAAACTCGCAAGGGGTGCCGCCGACGATCTGCTCAGCACCCTGTGTCTAGCGCGCGACTGTCCGCTACTCGTTGCCCCGGCAATGAACAAGCAGATGTGGGGGCATCCGGCGACGCAGCGCAATGCGAACCAGCTGCGCGCGGATGGTGTCGTGCTGCTGGGCCCGACCTCGGGAGACCAGGCCTGCGGAGAAGTCGGTGCCGGCCGCATGATCGAACCCGATGAGGTGCTGGAGGAACTGGTCGCCTTCTTCCAACCGAAGCTGCTGCGCGACCAAAGGGTCCTTCTGACTGCGGGCCCGACTTTTGAGCCGATCGATCCGGTCCGGGGTCTCACGAACCGGTCCTCGGGCAAGATGGGATACGCGCTGGCGCGGGCGGCCCACGAAGCCGGAGCGCGCGTGACGCTGGTCTCGGGACCCACTGCGCTCGCGGTCCCTCGAGGAGTGAACCGCATTGATGTCGAGACGGCGCAGCAGATGTTCGATGCCGTCATGGCGACGGTCCTGCATGCCCAGATTTTCATCGGAGTTGCGGCTGTGGCCGATTGGCGCATTCGGGAGCCGAGTGCGCAAAAGATCAAGAAAGGTCGAGGAAGCCCTTCCCCAGTCTTCGAGTTCGTCGAGAACCCGGACATTCTCGCCACGGTCGCAGCGCTGTCAAACCCGCCTTTCTGTGTGGGCTTTGCCGCCGAGACGCATGACCTCGACGCCCAAGCGCAGGCGAAACGGCATACCAAACGAGTTCCTTTATTGGTCGGCAACCTCGCACAGGACGCGATCGGTGCCGACTCGAGCGAACTCATCGTCTACGACGAGGAGGGCCGAATCACCCTTGGTCCGGCAGACAAATTGACCCTCGCACGCAAGTTGATCGCAGAGATCGCACAGAGGATCAGCTCGTGACCGATTCGGATCTCATACCTGTCGGGGGCGATTTCGCGCGTTATATCGAGTTGTTGACCGCCCGCCAGCAGGCGCGCCTTCTGGACGGCGCCAATGTCTTGAGCCAAGAAGCCACCTCCGAGCCCACTTCCCGGCCGGCCCCCGGACGGCCCGCGATGGCTGCGGCACCGCAGAGGGTTGCTCCGGTCGTAACCGGAAAGCCGCTGACCGCACCCGCACCTCCTTCATCGGGTGCGCACCCTCCCAGTGGGTTTGGAACGGCGATCAGCGTGATCGGCGGAATGGCGGCCGCGGCACTCATCCTCGGAGGAGCCTTTCGATTGGGGATCGCGGTTCTGGTGTTTGCCCTTTTGATCGGAGCAGTCCTGAAGCAGCGCAAGACGACTGGTCCCGTGAAGCGTCCCGCGCCCATCCCCATCCCGACGGCGGGCGCAACCCGTACTGGGCGCTAGAGCGCGCTCCGTCTGGGCTGCTGCTCAGCGAGCGTGGACTGAGACGATCGGCGCTGCGCCTCCACATCCTCTTCTCTTCTGAATGGAACCCTTTTATGCAGATTGATTTGAGAATCCTGGATGCTCGTCTCAAAGACCAGCACCCGGCCTATGCAACATCGGGCAGTGCCGGACTTGATCTCAGGGCCTGTATCGATGCACCGCTGACGCTCGAGGCGGGACAGACCGAGCTGATCCCAACGGGAGTTGCGATCCACATCGGCGATCCAGGATTTGCTGCGTTGATCCTGCCGCGCAGTGGGCTCGGTCACAAGCACGGGATCGTGCTGGGCAATCTGGTGGGCCTGATTGACTCGGACTACCAGGGTCAATTGATGGTGAGCACCTGGAACCGTGGCTCGAGCCCGTTCGTGCTAAACCCTCTCGATCGGCTCGCGCAGCTGGTGATCGTGCCTGTGGTGCAGGTCGGATTTCGCGTCGTCGAGCAGTTCCCCGAATCGAGTCGTGGAACCGGGGGCTTTGGCAGTTCCGGGCAGTCCTAGCAAGCGGACCGCCCTAGACCCCAACTAGCCGCGCTTCTGACGGGGAGGGTCCACGCGGCGGGCGCGGTCAGCGCCATAGCCGCCTGGCGCGCCGCGTCCGGGGGGACGCCTGGCCGGTGCCTTGCGAGAAGGAGCTTTGCCTGCGTAACGGGGCTCAAGGCCCGGAATGACGTGTACGGTGATCGGTTGTGCAGTGAAACGCTCGATCTGTTTCACAGTACCGAAGTCCTTGCCTCCGGCAAGACTGATGGCGATACCGCTACGACCTGCACGCCCGGTGCGGCCGATGCGGTGGACGTAGTCTTCAGCCTGCTTGGGCAAATCAAAGTTGATCACGTGGCTGATCGCCTGGACGTCGATGCCACGCGCGGCCACATCGGTGGCCACCAGGATCTTGACGCTGCCCCGGCGTACTGCATCCAGAGTGCGCGTGCGCTCGCCCTGGCGCATGTCTCCATGCAAGGCAGCTGCAGAGAACCCCTGATCGATGAGCGAATCGGCGAGTTGATCTGCGTCCCTTTTGGTGGCGGTAAAGACCACCGCCTGGTTCACTGCCACATCACGCAAGAGGTGCGAGAGTAAGCGGTTCTTGTGGGCCAGGTCGTCGGCGAAGTGCAGACGCTGCTCGATATGGTCGTGTTTGGCGCGGGCCGGGGACACCTCGATACGCTGCGGCGAGCGCAACATGCGCACCGCTAGCTTGCCCACCGAGCCTGCCAGCGTCGCCGAAAAAAGCAGGGTCTGGCGGGTTGCGGGCGTGGCAGCAACGATCGTCTCGATGTCCTCGATGAAACCCATGTCGAGCATCCGGTCAGCCTCATCGAGCACCAGGAGTTCCAGGCGGGAGAAGTCGATACGACCGCGGTTCAGGTGATCCAGCAGCCGCCCGGGCGTCGCGACGAGAACGTCGACTGGCTGACGCAGGAGCCGGTTCTGAACCGGATAGGGCATACCTCCTAGGATCGAGACGGTCTTGACGCGCTTGAGAAATTTGCCGTAGTTGTCAGCAGCTGCGGTCACCTGGAGTGCGAGCTCGCGGGTCGGGGTCAACACCAGCATGCGCGGACCGATTCCCGGGCCCCGCGAAGGTAGGGCGAGCTTGTGCAAGGCTGGCAGCATGAATGCCGCGGTCTTGCCGCTCCCCGTCTGCGAGGAAACCATCAGGTCATGTCCGGCAAGCGCCTCCGGAATCGCCCGGGATTGCACCGTGGTCGGTTCGGTATAGCCAGAGGCTAAGAGACTTTTCAGGAGTCCTGGATGCAGCCCGAGCGAATCGAACGCGCTGACCGGCGCAGGTACTGGGCCCACGCTACGGGCGGAAGACGCATCCAGATTGGCAAGAGAGGCCGCATCGGGATGAGCGATGAATTCGCGAAGATTGTCCAAAGACATGGCAAAACCTTTCCTTGTGCGACGCGCAGGCGCGCAAACGCAGAGCCGACCCCCAAGACGGGGGGGTCAGACGGTGGATAAAGCATCGGCTCTAACCGATGTATCACACCCGAACACGCGGTAAAGCGCTAAGGAATGGAGAGTGGCGAGAGACGATGGACTGTGCGGACAACAAAACGGCGCAGTCTCAGGGAGCAGCGAAAGCTACGAGCTGAAAAATCGTGGCGTGTTGCAATGCACCTAAGAAGTATACCCGAATTCGAAGGACCGTGCCCCGATCAGACTCAAATTGGGTTCTTTCGGGCCCTTTTGCGCACAGAAATGGTGCGCAGCCCGACTCCTGTATCAAGCTCCCTGCGCACTGCCCCTAAGGCCTTGGGGGCAGTGTTGGCAGGACTTAGGCGTCGAGTTCTTCGACCTCGGGGCTCGCCGCTGGCGCTCCCCCGCCTTCGGGGAAGCTCAGCTTGATCTGATCCTTGTCGTCGAGATCGACCGTCACCTTGCCGCCATTGACGAGCTTGCCAAAGAGCAGTTCGTCGGCCAGAGCACGGCGGATCATGTCCTGGATCAGGCGCGCCATGGGCCTTGCGCCCATCAGGGGATCGAATCCCTTCTTCGCAAGGAACACACGCAATTCCTCGGCAAAGATGATATCGACCTTCTTCTCGTGCAGCTGCTCTTCGAGCTGCATCAGGAACTTGTCCACAACACGCAGGATGATCTCCTGGTCGAGCGCACTAAAGGAGATGATCGCATCGAGCCGATTGCGGAACTCTGGCGTGAACAGGCGCTTGATCTCGCCCATCTCGTCGCCTGCCTGCTTGCTGTCGGTAAAGCCGATCGAGACCTTGTGCAGCGCCTCGGCCCCAGCATTGGTCGTCATGACGATGATGACGTTGCGAAAGTCGGCCTTGCGCCCGTTGTTGTCCGTCAAGGTGCCATGGTCCATCACCTGCAAAAGGATGTTGAAGACATCCGGATGCGCCTTTTCGATTTCGTCGAGCAGCAACACAGCGTGCGGCTTCTTCGCGATCGCCTCGGTCAGAAGACCGCCCTGGTCGAAGCCGACATACCCCGGGGGTGCGCCGATGAGACGAGAGACCGCATGGCGTTCCATGTATTCAGACATGTCAAAGCGGATCAGCTCGATCCCCAGAATGAACGCCAGTTGACGGGCCACCTCGGTCTTGCCCACGCCGGTCGGTCCGGAGAAAAGGAATGAGCCGATGGGCTTTTCCGGCTTGCCCAGACCCGAGCGGGCCATCTTGATGGCCGCAGCCAGTGCCTCGATGGCCGGCTCCTGACCGAAGACGACGTTCTTCAGATCCCGTTCGATCGAGGCCAACTTGCTGCGGTCGTCGGACGAGACATTTTGAGGCGGGATGCGCGCGATCTTGGCGATGATGTCCTCAATCTCACCCTTGCCGATGGTTTTCTTGCGCTTCGAGGGGGGCAGGATTCGCTGGGCCGCTCCGGCCTCATCGATCACATCGATCGCCTTGTCCGGCAGATGGCGGTCGTTGATGAAGCGCGCAGCGAGTTCGGCCGCCGAACTCAAGGCGGTTGCCGAATACTTGACGCCGTGATGCTCCTCAAAGCGCGACTTCAACCCGCGCAGAATCTGGACCGTCTGCTCGACCGTCGGCTCGTTCACGTCGATTTTCTGGAAACGCCGGGAGAGCGCGTGATCCTTCTCGAAAATGCCGCGATATTCGTTGTAGGTGGTCGCACCGATGCACTTGAGCTGACCCGACGAGAGCGCTGGTTTCAGCAGGTTCGAGGCATCAAGCGTTCCCCCCGAAGCCGAGCCGGCACCGATCAAGGTATGGATCTCGTCGATGAACAGGATCGCGTGCGGATTCTCCTTTAACTGCTTGAGCACCGCCTTCAGACGCTGCTCGAAGTCACCCCGATATTTGGTGCCAGCCAGCAACGCACCCATATCGAGCGCGAAGACTTGGCTCTGACCGAGGATCTCCGGTACGTCATTTTGCGTGATCCGCCAAGCAAGACCTTCGGCGATTGCCGTCTTGCCGACACCCGCTTCCCCAACCAGGAGCGGGTTGTTCTTGCGCCGACGACACAGGACCTGGATGACGCGCTCAACCTCTGATTCGCGCCCGATCAGGGGATCGATCTTGCCCTGGAGCGCCAAGGCGTTCAGGTTCTGGGTGAATTGATCCAGAGCCGTCTGGCGCTGTTCCTTATCTCCGTCGGCTTCCTGCTCCTGCGGCTCGGCACTGCCGCCTTGCTGCGAGGGTGCCTTGCTGATGCCATGCGAGATGAAGTTGACGACGTCCAGACGAGTGATGCCCTGTTGATGCAGGTAATACACGGCATGGGAGTCCTTCTCGCCAAAGATGGCGACGAGCACATTCGCTCCAGTCACCTCCTTCTTGCCATTGGATGTGGACTGCACATGCATCATGGCGCGCTGGATCACGCGTTGGAAACCCAGGGTCGGCTGGGTGTCGATCTCCTCGGTTCCCGACACCACGGGCGTGTTGTCATTGATGAAGTTCGACAGATTCTTGCGAAGATCTTCAATGTTCGCCGCGCATGCGCGCAAAACCGCCGCAGCGGTGGGGTTGTCCAAGAGCGCGAGCAACAGATGCTCGACGGTAATGAACTCGTGTCGCGCCTGGCGAGCTTCGACGAACGCCATGTGCAAACTGACTTCCAATTCCTGCGCGATCATGCTTCCTCCATCACGCACTGCAGCGGATGCTGATGCTGGCGTGAAAACTCCGTCACCTGTTCAACCTTCGTCGCCGCGATGTCCCGGGGGTAGATACCGCAGACCCCCTTGCCCTCGCGGTGTACCTTCAACATGATCTGCGTCGCCTGCTCCCTGCCTTTACCGAAAAACTGCTGTAAAACAAGTACCACAAATTCCATCGGCGTGTAATCGTCATTCAAAAGCACCACCTGGAACATCGGGGGAGGCTCGACCCTCTGCTCCTTCTTCTCCAGGAGGGTAGTCTGGTCATCGTCCGGAAGGTGATGCTGAGCCATTGGGACAATTCTAATGCGAACCCGCGTCCTGCGCTCGAATCGAAAAATACGATTCGCAATGATTCTGTAGCAGGATATTGCACTCAGGCGGGCTAATTCAAGCCCTTTAGCGCCGCGTTGCGGAAGGAACATCGTGCTAGGGCCCGGTTGACTGTTTTTGGGAACTATTCCCGAAAACGCCGTTACAGCTACTTGACTTCCCTGGTTTTACGCCGAACAATTGTTGCCGTGTTTGCTGTCAAGCGGTTTGCCGCACCGGTCAGCTATCCGAACGCACGTCTGCAAACTAGAGCGTCAAACACGGGCCGGGCTTCAATTTGTGGGGGGGCCGGTGCAGAGAGCGTGCCGGGGCCTTGGGATTCAAGCCCGTTTTCGGTTCTTTCTTGGGAAGATCGCATTTATGGCAACTGGTACCGTCAAATGGTTCAATGACGCAAAGGGCTATGGATTCATCACTCCGGACGACGGTGGCGAAGACCTTTTCGCGCACTTCTCCGCCATCCAGATGAACGGCTTCAAAACGCTAAAAGAAGGACAAAAAGTCCAATTTGAAGTCACCCAGGGCCCAAAGGGCAAGCAGGCATCGAATATTCAGGCCGCTTGAGAGGCTACAGCCGGAATTAAGAGAGTTCCTCTGCCGAACGAGCGATCCAGCAGAGTCCATTCCACAGTCCGTGTTTAGTTGATGCTAACCACGGTTTTTTTTACGCTCGGGGGAAGACTCGGCCTGAGCGCCCGACGATCCCACCTGCAAGCGCCACGGCCCATTTTCCGTCGAAACACCGGGATAGACGCATCCGAGGCTTTCCCCGGCTACAGGTGGTCGATCATCACCTGACCAAACCCCGAGCAGGAAACCTGGGTTGCGCCTTCCATCAGCCGCGCGAAGTCGTAGGTCACCTTCTTAGAAAGAATCGAGCGCTCCATCGACTGGATGATCAGATCTGCCGCCTCGACCCATCCCATATGGCGCAACATCATTTCAGCAGACAGGATTTCTGATCCAGGATTGACATAGTCTTTTCCAGCATACTTCGGCGCCGTGCCGTGAGTGGCTTCGAACATTGCCACGGAATCCGACATATTCGCGCCCGGCGCGATGCCGATGCCGCCCACCTGGGCCGCGAGGGCATCCGAAATGTAGTCGCCGTTCAGGTTCAGGGTGGCAATGACGTCGTACTCGACCGGGCGCAGGATGATCTGCTGCAAGAACGCGTCAGCGATCACATCCTTGACCACGATTTCCTTGCCTGACTTGGGATTGGTGAATTTGCACCAGGGTCCTCCGTCGATCAGCTGCGCCCCGAACTCGCGCTGGGCCAAGGCGTAGCCCCAGTCACGAAAGCCTCCCTCGGTGAACTTCATGATGTTGCCCTTGTGAACCAAGGTCACCGAGGCACGGTTGTTGTCGATCGCATACTGGATGGCCTTGCGAACCAGTCGCTCAGTACCTTCCCGGGATACCGGTTTGATCCCGATGCCCGAAGTATTGGGGAAGCGGATCTTCTTGACCCCCATCTCCTCGATCAGGAACTTCACCAGCTTCTTCGCGTTGGCCGACTCGGCTTGGTACTCGATGCCGGCGTAGATATCCTCCGAGTTCTCCCGGAAGATGACCATGTCGACCTTTTCTGGGGCCTTTACGGGACTCGGCACGCCCTTGAAGTAACGGACCGGACGGAGGCAGACATAAAGGTCGAGTTCCTGACGCAGCGCAACATTGAGGGAACGGATGCCGCCCCCGACCGGGGTCGTCAGCGGCCCTTTGATCGAGACGACGTAGTCCTTTAGGACCTTCAATGTCTCCTCGGGCAGCCACACGTCCGGGCCGTAGACCTTGGTCGACTTTTCGCCTGCGTAGATCTCCATCCACGAGATCTGGCGCTTGCCTCCATACGCCTTTGCGACAGCCGCGTCGACGACTTTGATCATCACAGGCGTGATATCCAGTCCCGTCCCGTCTCCCTCGATATAGGGGATGATCGGCTGATCCGGAACGTTCAGCGAAAAGTCCGGGTTGACCGTGATCTTCTCACCGCTCGGGGGCAATTTGATGTGCTGAAACATGATGATCTCCGAAGAACTGGGATTCGCAGTGGGGCATCGGCAGACGTCTTGGCCAGCGCGCTCTCCACCGTTCCAGCTACCGTGCCCGCGCCAAGATATCGAGGCCTCTTCAGTGTAACAAACGCGCCCTTTGCTGTGCGCGCCACGCGAGCCGAAGCTTCAGATGTCTTTTATAAGATATAAGAATATCCTGTCTGATATTATGCTCCGAAACGTCCCGCTTTGCGAGCCAGAGCCATGCTGATCGCCCTGAACAAACCCTACGGCGTGGTCTGCCAATTCAGCCCATCGGGCGGACGACCGACCCTGAAGGATTTTGTGCCGATCCCTCTGGTCTACCCTGCAGGACGGCTCGATTTCGACAGCGAAGGACTGCTCCTTTTGACCGACGAAGGGACACTGCAGCACGCGATCGCAGCGCCTGCGAGCAAGCTGGCCAAGCGCTACTGGGTCCAGGTCGAAGGGCAACCCAGCGCGGCGGGTCTTGCGCGCTTGGCCCAAGGCGTGCTCTTGGGCGACTGCGTGAGCCGACCCGATAGGGCGCAGCTCATCGCCCCCCCGGCGAATCTCTGGGCGCGCGAGCCACCGATTCGCCGACGCAAGAACATCCCGACCGCCTGGCTCGAGTTGGTGCTCTCCGAAGGGAAGAACCGACAGGTGCGGCGCACCACCGCCGCGATCGGACATCCGACACTGCGCCTCATCCGGTCTGCCATCGGCGCGATCGAACTGTCTAAACTGGGTCTTGCGCCGGGCCAATGGAAGGTTCTCGACCGGGAGACCCTGGGCATGACCCTGCAGGGCGCCCCCAGTCGATTGGACCACCAGGATTTGAACGCGCGCCGTCAACCGCGACGCGGGTCGCGCCGTTGAAAGTTTGCGCGCAGCCTCATGCTGCACAACATTGTTCAACGGAGAACGTCATGACTGCTTCACACAAACTGATCGCGAAGATCGCCCTGGGAGTCCTTGTTCTGGCATTCGGCTCGCAAGCCGCGCTGGCTGCTCCCCCGCACCATCACCACCACCACCATCGCCACCACCACCATCATCCCGTCCATTAGAAAGAGCGGAGGGCGTTCGCCTTCCTGGTCCGTCCGACCGGGTAGACCGCTACGCCCCGGGGTTGGGGTTGTGGGACTGCATGGCGCACGGTCCGGTCCGCCGGGCGCGCGCCAGGGGAAGCTCTGAACCCTTCTGGTCGACGCGAGGCCTCGGGTGGAGGTTTGTGCCCGCGTGCGCCAATGGGCACGAGGTCGGTCAGCGGAACCGCCTGGGCAGGGTAATCCCCTGCCCACCTTATTTTGTGCGGGGCCTTGGCTTGCCCGCCGGCCCGTTTAGAATACGGTCGTTCTTGTCCGCATCGACCGGTACTGCCCATGCTCCCCGTACGCCATTGCCTTCTTCTGGCACCCCTTCTTGCCGGTTTTTTCTGGAGCGCAGCACTGGCCCAGGAAAGTCCAACGCAGTTCCCCGTGCGCAAGCTCACCGCGGGAATCCTGGTCGTCACCGCGGAGATCGCATCGACCGACCCGGAGCGTGAACAGGGTCTGATGTTCCGCGAATCCCTGGGCGCCAATCAGGGCATGGCCTTCATCTTCGACTTCCCGGCGCGCGAATGCATGTGGATGAAGAACACGCTCCTCCCCCTGTCCGTGGCATTTTTGGACGAATCCGGGTCGATCATCAATATCGAGGACATGCAGCCACAGACCTTGACCGATCATTGTTCGAACAAGCCGGCCCTGTTTGCGCTGGAGATGAATCTGGGCTGGTTCGCCAAGCATGGCTTAAAGCCCGGCTCAAAGATCGGCGGGCTGGTCCCTGCCTCGCACTAGGCGGGCGCTACCGCAGAGACGGGCAGGGGCTCTGTCACCGTCCCTGCGGCGGTCTCGACTTCCTCGGCACTCGCAACGGCGAGTTCCAGACGGCTTGCGCCATCGATCGCCTGGACGTGTACCGGTGGCGCGGAACGTCCGCTGTAGGCCGAGATCAGTGCACAGGTGAAGGCGGACAGGTAAGGAATCGATTGGGTGGCCAAAATCGCTGTCCAGAGCAGGGTTTCATACTGCATGGGCATCTTAAACAGCGTCCCGGCGATGCACACGGTGATCCCGATGAGGAGCATGAACTCCTCGCGCACCGCGTTGAACCAGACCGGACCGCCCTTGGACTGCCAGCTCTTTGGCGTGACGACAAACGTTCCGTGCTTTTGAACAAGACCGGCCATGATGCCGCGTGCGATCGCGTGCGAGAGCGCCATGCTCGCGATCGACGCGCCAAGGACATCCCACCAGCCACAAGGTACACGGACCCGGTAGAGAGCTGGACCGAAGAACGCCTTGAGCACAAAAAAGCCCAGCACCGGGATCACGAACAAATCCAAGGGCAAGCTGAAGTCCTCGGGTCGCGCGATCATGCCAACGGTCCAGGCGATCGAGGCCAGTGTAAAGAGCAGGTGCAAAGCGTCGGCAAACCACGAGAACCAGCCCGTCAGGAAGTGGAACCGCTGTCCGCCACTCAGGCCGGGCTGGCCCGGACTCTTACCCCAGAGCCAATTCCAGCGCCTCTTTAGGATCTGCATCGCCCCGAAAGCCCAACGAAAGCGCTGCGACTTATAGCCTGCGAAATTCGAGGGCGTGAGGCCCCGTCCGAGGACCTCATCGACGTAGCGCGTCTGCCAGCCGGCATTCATGAGCCTCAATCCGAGTTCAGCATCCTCGCAGATGCACCATTCGGACCAGCCGCCAGTCCCCACGAGCGCTTCCCTGCGCACCAAGGTCATGGTGCCATGCTGGATGATCGCGTCACGCTCATTGCGGTGATGCATGCCGATTCGAAAGAAGCCGTCATACTCCCAGCTGCAAATGCGCTGGAACATGTTCTGCTGCCAGTTCCGATGCGCCTGAGGCGCCTGGACTACAGCGACCTTGGGAGCCGCGAAGTGTCCGACCATCACCTTGAGCCAGTCCTGGCTGACGACGTAGTCGGAATCGACCACGCCGATGATTTCGGCCCGCGGATCCGTCTCCTCCAAGCCAAAGTTCAGCGCACCCGCCTTGAATCCAGGCCAGTCTGCAAGATGGAAGAAGCGCACCACGGGTCCCCCGCCGAGGGCATTCATGCTCGCGACATAGCGCTCGACCGGTTTCCAGGTTTCCTCCTTCTTGGTGTTGTTGTCGATGACGAGAACTTCGAAGTTCCGATAATCCATACGCGCAAGACTGGCGAGCGTCTGGATCACCATCTCGGGTGGTTCGTTGTAACAGGGAAGGTGGATCGAGACGAACGGCTCCTCAGCCGCCTCGGGCAGCGCCTCGGGTCCGAACTGCCGTAGCCAGCGCCTGCACCAGACGGCCTCGGTAAACTCGAACCCGTTCGTCAAAAGAATCATCAGCATGGCCGCCAAGGCCGGCAGCAGGATCACGAGCATCGTCCAGTCCAGTCCATTCAGGTAGAACTCGAATGGCAAGGTGATGATCCAGACCACAAGCGCGGCTGCGGCCTGGATGAGGCTACCGAAAAAGAGTCTTCCGGCCAGACGGAAGCGCCGAAACGCGTACGCAAACCACAGGATGGGCAGAAACGCGAGGGCCGAGGCGACGAGCGACTTGGTGGGCCACTCCGGGTCCGCGATCACCGGCCCCTCCAGCGAGAACTTGGGTTGCCGGTCCGCGTCGAACATGCCCCAGTAGGCCCCGGTGCGTCCCTCCCCAGCCCGCTTCCAGGGCTGATCGAATGCCTCCATCAGAAAATAATCGAGATGGTGCTCGCGCGCGACGGGCAGGAATTCGCGGATGAACTCGGCCTCCTGCGAAACCGAGGCGGTGGCATAGGTCAGCGACGAGTCGGATTTGACCCGATCGCCGTTGCTTGGCCAGCCCACCTCACCGATCACAATCTTCTTGTAGGGGTACTTGCGCCGTAATTCCTCATAGCGGCGCAGGACGTGGGTCACGGCGTCCTGACGCTGGACCCCCTCCCAGTAGGGCAGCAAGTGGACGGTGATGAAGTCAACATGCTCGACCAGCTCGGGATGCTTCAGCCAGATATGCCAGGGCTCGGCCGTCGAGACCGGGACGTGGCTGCGCCGGCGGACGATGTCCAGATAGCGGATCAGTTCGGGAACCGTCAGATCGCTGCGCAGGATCGACTCGTTGCCCACGATCGCCCGGTCGATGTTGCTGTTTTCCTTCAAGGACTGCAAGAGCGCCTTGATCTCGAGCGCATTGCGGTCTTTCTGCCGGTCCAGCCAGGCACCCGCGGTCACCCGCATGCCTTGTTGGCGCGCAAGGGCGGGCACGGCATCGGTGTCGATGGAGCTGTACAGGCGAATCTGCTTCGTATAGTGCGACAGGAGTGCAATGTCCGAGGCCAGCTCGTTTTCCGAGGGAAAGCTCTCGCGCAGCGGGCTCTCGTCGCGCTGGTAGCCATCGAAGGCAAAACCGTTGATGGAGCCCTCAAAGGCCGGAGCGACCTCGGGGCGGTTCATCCACGACCAGATGGCGCTGTTGGCGAAGGCGATCACTCCCGCCAGGCACAAGGCCACGACGAAGTCCTTGAAGGAGAACGCGAGGCGCCCCTTTGGGGTCAGCGTGGGCGATTGGTCGTTAGTGGTCAAAATTCAAGCCCGTGTTGATCACGCCGGAAGTCTCAAGTGCGCAAATCGGATCCCGTTTGGGGACCTGTCTTTTGCGCCGCATCGAAAGGGACATGGGGCGGGAACGCTGCGGCGGTCCATTTGGTTTACTCGACCAAGCCGCGCAAGCGCTCCCTTCGTCGTTGCTCCCCCCAAAGATAGCCCCCGCCTGCCTCGGGGGGGTGCTTTTCAGGGCCCGAGTATTTCTCCCCTCCATCGTCGGCGCAAAGTTTACCCCAGTGGGGTATTGACGGCCAGTGCAAAAGGAGCGTAACCCTACCCAAACGGGGCGACAGCACAAGGCCGCTCGGAGCCGGGATTCTAGAGGCCGGTCCTCTGCTAGCCCGGTTTTGCGGCTCCGCGAGATTTCGACCGGCTGGCTGTGCAACAATTCCTTGACAACAGTCAAGACTTTGCCGGAAATGCCGATTTATACAAGCACTCCATGCACGCGGTAATATGGAGGGTGAATTGTCAATCGGAGGAACCCGGTCCCCGTACCGATGCTCTCAAGACGTGCGGTCGCGACCCGTCTGGGACGGTGTCAGGCGAACAGCGGAGACCATCGGGACACATTTTTGGAACCGGGAATTGCAAAAATTCGGACGAGACATGATGCGTAATGAGAGCGTGCATGGCTGATAGTCGCGCATCGGCTGAGCGTCTGGATTACGGACCCTACGAAGTCCTCGAAGAGGTCGGAGAAGGGGCGACGTCCGTCGTCTATCGGGCGCGGCACCGCGAGAGTGGCGACGTCGTGGCTCTGAAGGTCATGCAGTTCGACGCCAAGAAGGCCAAGATGGCCCGGCGCTTGAAGAAACTGTTCATGACCGAGGCGGCTTTAGCCACCCGGGTGCAGCATCCCAACATCGTCCAGATCTACGCTGCTGAGATCGAAGACGATTGCGCCTATATCGCGATGGAGTTCGTCCAAGGGGTGGCGCTACGCGAGTTCTGCACGTTCGACAAGCTCCTGCCGCCCCACCGCGTCGTCGAGGTCATCTTCAAATGCGCGATGGCGCTGGATTTCGCGGGGCGGCGCGGCATCGTGCATCGAGACATAAAGCCCGACAACATCCTCCTGTCCAACGACGGCGACGTCAAGATCATGGACTTCGGCTTGGCCTTGAATCTGCGCAAGAGCGGGGCTGATTCCACCTTCATCATGGGCGTGGGCTCGCCGGCCTACATGTCGCCCGAGCAGATCAAGGACTACCCGCTCAATATCCAGAGCGATCTGTACTCGCTGGGTGCGGTCATGTTCGAGATGCTGACCGGACGCCTGCCCTACCGGGCGAAGAACCGGGCGGCACTCATGTACAAGATCATCAACATGGATTCCGAGCCGGTCAGCATCTTGAATCCCTCGGTCCCCGAGCAGCTTGACCCGATCGTCAGGAAGTCTCTCGAGAAGGATCTGTACTCGCGCTACAGGACCGGCATCGAGCTCGCCCAGGATCTCTCGGGAGCGAAGTTTCAGATCTTGGACGATGCCGACTCGATCAAGCTGTCCAGGCGATTCAAGATGGTGCGGCAGTGCGCCTCTTTGTTCGAGTTCGAAAACGACGAGATCTGGGAGATCTTGCGGATTTCTCACTGGCGCGAGTACAACGAGTCGCGCCAGTTCATGACCGAAGGCGATGAAGGCGCCAGTTTCGGCGTCCTGCTGCAAGGCGAGGTCGAGGTATCGATGCGCGGCCGCCGGCTCTCGGTCTTAGGCGCTGGGGAAGTGCTGGGGGAACTGGCCTTCTTCAATCCAGGCAAGGCGACGCGCACGACGACCGTCGTGGCCATGACCGACGTCATCTTCCTGGAGGTGAGTCCGGCCGCCTATGCGCTCGCCAGCGAAGAAACCCAGGAGCACTTCCGTAAACTCGTCGTCGACACGCTCGTCAAGCGGGTCACCGAGAGCAACCAGAAGCTCATCGAAACCGCGCCCATGGCCCGTACGGGCGTGACCGATACGGAATTCAATTTCGATCTGGTGCCGATGGATGGCGAGTACAACTACGCGTCTCCGCGCGAAGACCTGAGCGCAACCTCGATCATCCTGACCAGCGGGGGCGACATCGTCGTCGTCGAGGACGATCCGCTCAATTCCCGAGGCGAGGCGCGTTCCTTCACACGAAAGTAGTGCCCAGCCGTTGCCGGTGCGCCCTGCCGCCGGAATTCCGTGGCGGCCCCGGGATCTTTTCAGTACAATAGCGCTGTACATCAGGAGAGTGCGCAGGCTTGGGCCCGCGCCGCCGAAGGCGTATTCCCATAATCGCTCAGGCAGAGGAACTGATGCTACGGCAAGACCAATCTGGAGAGTGATGGCGTCCCGGTTCTCTATGCGGGACAGGCCATCCACCGAAGGGGCACATGGTGCCGGGCCGAACGCCTGGGCGCCGTAATCTCTCAGGTACAAGGACAGAGGGACGCACGCAGGAGACATTGTGTTTCCCCAGGTCGCGACCAGAGAGGTCTCATGTCCGAACTCCGACACACGCCGCTACACGCCTTGCACGTCGAATTGGGAGCCCGGATGGTTCCGTTCGCGGGCTACGCCATGCCGGTTCAGTATCCACTGGGCGTGCTGAAGGAGCATCAGCACACGCGCGCCGCTGCCGGTCTGTTCGACGTCTCTCACATGGGTCAGCTTCAGCTGATCGGTGACGCCGCCGCAGCCGCGCTCGAGACACTCGTGCCTGTGGATGTTCTGGGGCTTGAGCCCTATCAGCAGCGCTACGCGCTCTTCACGAACGCGCAGGGTGGAATCCTCGACGACTTGATGGTGACGCGCCTGCCGCAGGGGTTGTTCGTCGTGGTCAATGCCGCCTGCAAGGAGGCCGACACCTCGCATCTGCGCTCGGCCCTTGGGGATTACTGCATGATCGTGGAGCTCTCCGAGCATGCTCTTTTGGCTCTGCAGGGCCCGGCCGCCGTCGACGTACTGCAAAGGCTCTCCCCCCGGGTCGATTTCGACAGCTGGCTTTTCATGAGCGCGCAGACGATCGAGATCTCCGGAATCGAATGTTTTGTGACGCGCTCAGGGTATACCGGCGAGGACGGCTTTGAGATTTCGGTCGAAAACGCAGCGGCTGAAGTCTTAGCCCGTACCCTGCTGGCCGAAGCCGAGGTCAAGGCGATCGGCCTCGGTGCGCGCGACTCGTTGCGCCTTGAAGCCGGCCTTTGCCTCTATGGCCACGATATCGACGTCAACAGCACGCCCGTCGAGGCAGGCCTGGCTTGGGCGATCTCCAAGAACCGCCGCGCCAAGGGTAGCCGTCCGGGTGGCTTTCCCGGCGCTGATCGCATCCTTGGCGAGCTCGAAACCGGTTCTGCCAGAAAGCGCGTGGGCCTCATCGGTCTCGAAAAAACTCCCATCCGCGAGGGCGTGGTCCTCGAGAGCGAGTCGGGCGAGCCCATCGGACGTGTCACAAGCGGAGGTTTCGCCCCGAGCTTGGGTGGCGCCATCGCAATGGGCTACGTGCCAGAACCGTTCTCGCGCCTCGATACCCACCTCTTCGCGCGCGTGCGCGACCGGGCGGTGCCCGTGCGAGTGACCAAGATGCCCTTTGTGCCGAATCACTACTATCGGGGCCGAACGTGAGCCCGATCGATGTGCGACCCCTCCACCCTGCCGCGCTCCCCTGTCTTGAAAGGAAATCCGCATGACCACGCTGCGCTATACCGAAGACCACGAATGGATCCGCCTGGACGCGGACGGCCTGGCGACCGTCGGCATCACCGATCATGCCCAGGATGCGCTGGGCGATATCGTGTTTGTCGAGCTGCCGGCCCTTGGGCGCAGGGCGGCGCAGGGCGAGACGATTTGTGTCGTGGAATCCGTCAAAGCGGCCGCCGATGTGAAGCTTCCGATCGGGGGCGAGGTCACTGCAGTCAACAGCGCACTGTCTGACGAACCGGCGAAGATCAATACGGATCCGATGGGCGCGGGTTGGTTCATCCAGATCCGACCGTCGGACCCGGCCGAACTGGATCAATTGATGGACGAGACGGCCTATCAGGCCCTGATCGGAGCCTGATCCTTCATGAACACCCATACTGCAACCGAGCACATCCAGCTCGCCCAAGCACCCAGGACCCCGCTGTCCGAGCTCGAGGACCGGGCGGAGTTTGTCGGGCGGCATATCGGCACCTCGCCTGAGGATCAGGCCAAGATGCTGGCCGCGCTGGGCTTCGAGTCCCGCGCAGCACTGATGCAGGCGGTCATTCCAGAGGCGATCCGGCGCAAGCTGCCGATGCGCCTGCCTGGCCCACGGCCCGAAGCCGAGGTGCTCGCCGAACTGCGTGACATCGCAAGCCAGAACCGGGTCTTCAAGTCGTTCATCGGGCAGGGCTACTATGGCACCCATACCCCTGCGGTGATCTTGCGCAATGTTCTGGAAAACCCCGCCTGGTATACCGCCTACACCCCGTATCAGCCGGAGATCTCGCAAGGACGGCTTGAAGCCATCATCAATTTCCAGACGATGGTGTGCGATCTCACGGCCATGGACATCGCGAATGCGTCAATGCTTGACGAGGCCAGCGCCGCGGCCGAAGCGATGACCCTCTGCCAGCGGGTCGGCCGATCCGCGAGCAACACCCTGTTCGTGGCCGACGATGTGCTGCCCCAGACGCTTGAAGTCCTGCGCACCCGCGCCGATGCCCTGGGCATCGCCATTGTGGTCGGCCCACCTGAGAGCGCGCCGGCAGTGACGCCGTTCGCGGTGGTGCTGCAGTATCCGGGCGCAAACGGGGAGATCGGCGCCTATCGGGAGCTCGTCGCCAGCCTGCACGCCAAGGAGGCAATGGTCATCGTCGCCGCGGATCTTTTGGCGCTCACGCTCCTTGTGCCCCCGGGCGAATGGGGCGCCGATGTGGTCGTCGGGTCGAGCCAGCGCTTCGGTGTGCCAATGGGCTTTGGCGGACCTCACGCGGGCTATCTGGCCACGCGCGACGCGTTTAAGCGCAACATGCCCGGACGGCTCGTGGGAGTGACGATCGACGCGCACGGCGATCAGGCCTTCCGCTTGGCCCTGCAGACCCGCGAGCAACACATCCGCCGCGAGAAAGCCACCTCGAACATCTGCACCGCGCAAGTGCTGCTCGCCGTCATCGCCAGCATGTATGCGGTCTACCACGGACCGCAGGGACTCTTGCGGATCGCCAAGAGAGTGCACAGGCTGACCTCCACCTTGCGGCTCGGGCTGGAAGAACTCGGGGTCGAAGTCGCGAACTCGTCCCATTTCGATACGCTGTGCGTGCTCCCCCGTTCGGGCAGCAAAGGCGTGCATGAGCATGCCGCAAGGCTTTCCATCAACCTGCGTCCGATTGACGCGCTGCGCGTCGGCGTGAGCCTGGATGAGACCACCACGCGCGCCGACGTGGAGCTGCTCTGGTCGATCTTCGCCGAGGGCAGGCCGGCGCCCGACTTCGCGGCCATGGAGGCATGCGCAGTCGACGGATTCCCCGACAGCCTCGCAAGACAAAGTGCCTATCTCACCCATCCGGTATTCAACCGCTATCACTCCGAAACCGAGATGCTGCGTTATCTGCGGCGCCTGGCCGACCTCGATATCGCCTTGGATCGGGCCATGATCCCTCTGGGCTCGTGCACCATGAAGCTCAATGCCACCTCGGAGATGCTACCGATCTCCTGGCCCGAGTTCGCCAATATCCATCCCTACGCACCCGTTAGCCAAGTGGCCGGCTATCGCCTCTTGATCGACCAGCTCGAGGCGATGCTGTGCGAGGCGACCGGCTATGCAGCAGTGTCCTTGCAGCCCAATGCCGGCTCCCAGGGCGAGTACGCTGGCCTCTTGATCATCCGCGCCTACCATCGCTCACGAGGTGAGGGGCATCGGGATGTCTGTCTCATCCCTTCCTCGGCACACGGCACCAATCCCGCATCGGCCCAGATGGCCGGAATGCACGTGGTGGTGGTGGCCTGCGATGCGCAGGGCAATGTCGACGTGGAGGATTTGCAGAAGAAGGCCGATCTGCATGCCAATCGGCTGGCCGCGATCATGATCACCTATCCGAGCACACATGGAGTGTTCGAATCGGAGATCCAGACGATTTGCGCGATCGTCCATGGTCACGGGGGCCAGGTGTACATCGATGGCGCCAACCTGAACGCCTTGGTCGGTACCGCCGCCCCCGGGGAGTTCGGCGGGGATGTCTCCCACCTGAATCTGCACAAGACCTTCTGCATTCCCCATGGTGGAGGTGGGCCCGGGGTTGGCCCGGTGGCTGTCGCCGAGCATCTCGTGCCGTTCCTGCCGTCGCACCCACTGCACC
>CAJCID010000300.1 GCA_903970305.1 Rhodospirillales bacterium
GTCCCGGAGCATGCGCGCCATCGCCGCCGAGGCAAGTTCCTCTTTGGACTGGAAGTGCTTATAGAGCGAGGCCTTGGCGATCCCCACGTCCAAAGCGACCTCGTCAAGGGTCATGAGATCGAAGCCCTTCGCCGCGAGCAGTCGGTTGACGGCGTCGAGTATGGCGTGCTCCCGAACGATAAGTTGCTGTTCTTTAAAGGAATTCTTTCGTACTGGCGAAATATTCATAGAAATTAGCTGCCTCGGTGAATCCGAATACTGATCGGTCACGTAAAAGCCCTGCAGTCAGTTTTCAGCCCAATAAGGAACGAATTGCTCCTTTTTGGATGTTGCGGAAACAGCCGGTCACCAGTCGATGGTCCTGCCTTACGCAATGTGCCGTCAAGCACAACAGCCATACGGTGCTGAGGACTGTTTGGTTTGACACGAGTTCTTTGCATTTTGCCGAACCAGGCAGCGCCAAGGGCTCGGTCAGAAGTGGGCAGTGCAGTACGCGGTGAAGGGGGGCACTGAATGGGAGACCTCTGGGAGGCGAGACCGGGAAACGACCCGGAAGAAAGGCGCGCCATGCGCCGGACTTGCAGCTTCCTGAAGTTCCCCAAGCGGTTGCCCAATCAGTTGCCCCAGCAGAGCCGTTGTCGAAAAGCAACACGATCCATAACCCATCTACTTCGGAGGACTTAAATGAAGATCATGCATTCAGCCATTGCTTTGGGAGTTTTGAGCCTGTCCTTGGCAGCCGCCCCCTTGAGCGTATCTGCCGCCCCGACGCATAACGCCGTTGGCGGACAGACCGTCGTCGCCTTGGCCGACAGTTTCGTCGCGGCCTTAAAGGGCCTGGGTGTGGCTCCTGGATCAATCGGTCCGGGCCGGCTCGAAGAGCGCCACGGCACGGTCTTCGCCATCTTTCCGATCACGACCGGCGCAGTCGATCTGGGTGCGGTCAAAGGTGAGATCGACCACACCGGAGGCCTGTCGCTGACCGCTGGATCGACGCGGGTGGATCTGACCGATTTCGACATCGATCTCTATACGACTGGCTCACCGGTCTTGACCGGATTGGTCACGGCGGGGGGCAACTTCGTCGGACGCATTCCCCTATTTGACCTCTCGCTCGCCTCGGCAACTGTCGCTGACCGTGAGGATGTACTGAAGGTTGGCGATGTCGTACTGACCTTGGATCCCGCCGCCGCAACGGCGCTGTCGGGCGTCTTTGGCACCACGATCCCGGCTGGTCTTTCGATCGGCACGGCTGCCGTGCGCGCCGTTCTCGAGCCGGATCGCCGCTGGTAGGCGTATTCGTTTGGGGGCGGGGCGTCGTCCAGGTCCCGCCCGTTCTAAGCCGCTCTACTTTGCGGACCGTTTGCCAACGCCCTTTGGGGCATCTGCCGGAGTCATTCATGAAGCGCATTCTGCTCGCCTTAACCCTGTCCTTGGTCGCCTTTGCCGCGCACGCCGCCGATATCGTCGATACGGCCGTCTCGGCTGGGGACTTCAAGACCCTCGTCACCGCGATCAAGGCCGCGGGGCTCGTCGATACCCTGAAGGGTCCTGGACCTTTCACGGTCTTCGCACCGACCGACGCTGCCTTTGCGAAGCTTCCGCCTGGAACGCTTGACGCCCTGCTCCAGGACAAGGCCAAGCTCACGGCAGTCCTGACATATCATGTGGTCAAGGGCAAGGTGCTGGCCGCCGACATCAAGCCGGGAAGCGTTCCGACCCTGAACGGACAGAGCCTCACCCTCGCAACCGCTGGCGGTGTGACCGTCAATGGGGTCAAGGTCATCAAGGCTGACATCGTGACGGATAATGGCGTCATCCACGTGATCGACCAGGTACTCCTGCCGAAGTGATCCAACTGAAGTGATCTAAACGCAGTGATCCAAGCGAAGTGACCCAAAGTCTGCCCCGCGCCGCCGATGCGGCGGTCCTGCCAGAACCTCTTGCCCGGCGCGGGCCCGGGGCCTGGCGGGAGGTGGGCTCGGGCACCTTGCGTTGGAGCGTCTTTGAAGTCTACGTGATGACTTACTTCGTCTCTGGCCCCACGGGGTTTCCGGAAGGAGACTTCGCTCTCGAAGCACGCTATCTGCGATCCTTGAGTTCCGAGACCCTTGCCAAGGGCGCTGATGAAGAACTGACCCGCCTCGCGCCGCGAGGTGCAACGCCCGTTCCACGCGATTGGCTCTTGAGTGCCTTTCCGTCGGTCGAGCGCGGCGACCGGCTCTTGGCCGTCTTCGAGGGCGCGAGACGACTCGAAATGTACTTCAATGACGCAAGCCTCGCGCATCTGGACGATCCGGTCCAGGTGCACACGTTCGCCCGGATCTGGCTCTCGCCCGAGACGCGCGCACCGGCCTTGCGCGCGGAACTTCTCCGCTCGAACCCCGAGCGGACCTGAGTGGACCTGAGCGGGGAGGCGACGAGGCGCCCCCCACCGAAGTACCCCGAATTAAGCCCCGAACTAAGCCCCGAAGTAAGCCCTTTCTCGATCTAGACCGATTCCAGCGGCCTTCCGTCCGAGAGACGGTACCAGTCGAGTTTGCGGGTGACGAGCATCGCGCCTGCAAGGACCACAAAGAGCAGGATGGACCCCAATACGAGCGCATTGTCTTCCGAACTCAGGAGCCCGTAGAGGCAGGCATAGAGAATGGCGATCCCACCACCAAAGACGGCGGCAGGTCTGAAGGACGCGAGAACGCCCGAAAGGTAGCTCGTGATGAGGATCGTGCTGGCGAGAGCGGCCAAGCCATACGCGAGCGCAAAATCCAGATGCTCTGACAGACTGATGAGGAGCAGAAAGAAGAGGGCGATGGCCAATCCGACAAGTAGATACTGAGCCGGATGAATGCGCAGCCGCTTGATCAGTTCGTAGAGAAAGAAGGCGGCAAAAATCAGGGCGACGAACAGGAACGCGTACTTGATGGCGCGATTGGACAGCGAGTAGATATTGATGGGCTCGATGAAGCGCACGGCCGTCGCCTGCTCGGCAGATAACCCCATGCATCGGGGAGCCTGGACGCATTTTTCCATGTCAGCCTGGGCTGAGCTCGCGAGCCCGCTCACGTCCCAGGAGGCTGTAAAGCCGTCCTTTCCGATCTGCGTGGCTTGTGGGCTGGGCAGGAATTCCCCGCCGAAGCTTGGACTAGGCCACTTCGAGTGCAGCGTGAGGTGCGTCGCATCCCCATAGGGCACGAAGGCGAACGACTCGGTCCCGCGCAGTCCGAGTTGCATCGCAAAAGCCGCGGCGCGTCCCGTGGTGAGCCACGCTAAGGGAACGTCAGCGTGGATGCTGCCTTCGATGGTTCCGCCGCCGCTGCCCCGCTCGAAACTGAGCGCATGGCCGTCCCACTTGGCTTCGGGTTTGCGCACGAGACCGCGCGGATCGGTCAGCGCGATCACAAGCCGGGGAGTCAAGGGGATCAACTGGGAGTCGGCATGCCCGTGCGCATAGGGCAGAACTGCGGGCAGGCTGAACGTGCCGGTCTCGTTGGCCTGCCACTCGTAGACGAGCGCCCGAAATAGTCCGCGGTGCTTCCAGTCGGTCGTGGCTTCGGCAGCGACTGCGAGCTCGGCGGGAAAGTAGACGAGGCTGTGATCCTCGCGCTTGGTCTCGCTCCTCATGAAGTTCCCCCTGGCGTCGTATTTTTTCTCCTCGTATTCCTCGACATAGGGGAGGATGAGAAAAGGACTGGCGGTGCGCTGTGCCCCCGAGAAGCTGGCTGCAATCTCGTTGACCGCTTCCGTCTGGCGCTGCTGCCGCTCGCTGACCACCCCGCCGATGAGCCCGATGACTGCGAGCATGATGAGAGACAAGAGCGCGATGAGTGCGACCTTGGCTAAGAGCAGTTTCTGCATGGGACACCCCCGGATGAAAAGAGCCCCTATCCTGCAGGATCAAGAGCCGCGCCAGGTGAAGTGAGTGTGAAGCTGTGTGAAGAATGAGCGTGTCAGGACGAGCTGCCCGAATCAGGGTGGTGTCGCAACCTGAGTTCCGCGCTCGCTCCAGCGCCGGCGCGGTTGCCAATCCGAATGGAGCCACCATGGAGCTTGGCCACTTCGTTGACGAGGGACAGTCCAAGCCCGGTACTTTTCTTGCCGGTGTCCGGTCGGGGCAGGGAGTAGAAGCGCTCGAAGATCCTGGCCTTTGCATAGTCCGGTATCCCCGGGCCCTCATCGTCTATCCGGATCACCGCGAAGGGTCCTAAGTTCGACAGCGTAATGGCGATCGCGCCGCCTTCGGGCGAGAAATCGATCGCGTTCTCGATGAGGTTGCGCAATGCCTCCTCGATCAGAAAGGGCTCACCCTCGATGGGCAGGATCGATCCGGCGACGGTCGCTACAAGGCGCTTTCCGGCCTGCCGATGGCCGAGGTCCGCGAGGACCTTCTGGAGCAGCGCTTCAAGGTCGATCGCGACATGCGACTGTAGCGCCTGGAGGTGCTCGAGGCGCGCGAGTTCGAGGAGGCGCTCGACGATCACCCCGATGCGCTCGGCCTCGTCTTGGATCGTTCTGGAAAAGCGCGCCCGGTCGGGCGCGGGCAGGTCTTCTCCGATCAGCTCTCCTGCCGCCTTGATGGCAGCGACCGGGCTCTTGATCTCGTGTGCGAGGGCATGGACATATTGCTCGACGTAGAGTTTGCCGTCGAGCCGCTCGCGCATGCCCTCCAAGGCCACGCCGAGCTCGGCGATTTCCCGATTCATCGTGCGAGGCAGCGCGACATGCGAGTCCGAGGAGACCAAGCGCGCGTAGCGGCGCAGCCGGTTGATCGAGCGCGTCAGGCGCCACGCGAAAAAAAGGCCGATGCCGGCAGCCGCGGTCAAGAGCAACGCCCCCTGGATCCGGACGTGCGTTTCGGCCCGATCGATGAAGGGGGCAATCGTCGCGTCCGCCTTGGCGACGGTGAGCACCCCGACGATCTGCCCCTGATCCAGAATCGGTGCGGCCACGTGCATGACGGCGGAGTGGCGATCCTTCGGATCGGTCGCCGTGCTGCGCGCGCCGTAGCGCCCGCGCAAGGACAGGTAGACGTCGTTCCACCGCGAAAAATCCGCGCCCAGGTCCTCCCCGGCGGAGTCATACACGACGATGCCGCGCGCATCGGTCACAAGGACGCGGTAGTCCAGCGAAGTCTTGTGCAGGCCCGAGATTGGGGCATCGACCGAGCGTGCGCCATAAGCCCGCACGGCCTTGGCGAACGCCCCGTCGCCAATTTTTCCTGAGACGAGATCGGGGGCCGCGAGTTCGGCGAGGATGTTGGCCGTGTCGACCAGGGTTTCCTCGACGGACTGGGTTACACCCGGCTTGATGTCCTCGACGAAGACCGAGAGGAAGAAGTAGGACGCAAGGCCAACGATCAGAAAATACGAGAGTGCGATCTGAGTCGAGATCTTCACGACCCGAGCTTCCAGGAGTACCCCTGTCCCCGGTGCGTCTGGATCGGGTCGGGCCCGGTTGTCACGCTTCGCACCTTGGCACGCAGCGTCTTGATGTGGGAGTCGACGGTGCGTACCAGACTATGGTCCGGAGCCGTCCAGATCCGGCGCATCAGATCGTCGCGACTGAAGATCCGCTCGGGGTTTTCAAGAAAAGTCTTCAAGAGCCGGTACTCGTAGCGGGTCAATTCGAGCGCATGGCCCTCGCAATAGATGCGCTGCTTGTCGACATCGACGCGAAATCCAGCCCATTTCTGCTCGTCCGAGCGGGGAGCTTGCGCGATTGATCCGCCCGAGCGCCTGAGGATCACCCGGACTCGTGCCGCCAGTTCCCTCGGGCTAAACGGCTTGGTCACATAGTCGTCCGCGCCGATCTCAAGACCCAGTACACGATCCACCTCGTCCGACCGGGCCGTCAGGAAGATGACCGGAATTTCCGAGAATTGACGGATGTTTCGGAACAAATCAAAGCCGTTGCAGTCGGGTAGTCCAACATCCAGAATCGCGACACGGTAAGCCTCGCGCCGCAGTTCTTCCAATGCGAGGTGGCCGAGCGTGACGTGTGTGGGTGCTAACCCTTCAGTGCGCAAGGCATAGAGGACGCTCTCGGCGATGGCAGGTTCGTCCTCGACGACCAGGATTCTGATCGGTGAGAGGGGGGTGGAAGCGAAAGCGTGGGTGATCAAGGGGGTTCAGCGCAGGTCCGAGGCAAGGATACCGCCCTTGACCGTTCCGATCACGACGATGCGGGATGCCTGGAGTTTCCCGTGAGTTGGCCGACCCATAAGAAATTCCATATGGCTGGGATATGCGTAATCCATTTGGTATATGCACCGCAAGAAGCCATATTGGAGGCGGACACAGCAACAAGTACCCAGTCCCCAGATCCGATCACCGAACAAAGAAAGGAAAAATCATGAACCGCTCCCTCATCCTCACCGCAGCACTCGTTTCCGGATTGGCGCTTGGCCAGTCCGCTTTTGCGGCTGATTCGAGCACCGCAGCCGCGCTCGCCCCCAGCCAGTTCAGCGTCTCCCTCGCGCCGAACGCACCTTTAAGCCGCGCCGAAGTGAAGGCGCTTGCCCGCCAGGCAGAACGCTCGGGCGCCATCCCCCGCGGTCAAGCCAACTGGCCCGACGCTCAGTTGCCGACAGTCTCGATCTTAAGCCGTGCCCAGGTCAAGGCTGAAACCCGGCTGGCCGAAGCACACGGACTTATCCCCCGAGGTGAAGCACAAGAGGCTCGCGTGGCCTACACGCCTTCGACCCTCGATCGTGCCGAGGTCAAGGCGGAAGCCCGGCAGGCCGAGCGCCTTGGACTCATTCCGCGTGGCGAGTCGAACATTCATCAACCCCAGTAATCCGAAAGAGCAGACGTTTCGCCCCGGGCCCGCGCCCGGGGCGTTGGTGTGAGAAGGGACTGCTCGACAACCCCGCTCGCTGTGGGCGTCCAATGCGCTCCCGAAGCTCCTCGGACGAAACCAGATCAAAAAAGTCTCGCGTGGTCGAGCATCACCCAAGCAATGGCGAGCGCGCGCACGAGACCCAACCCGGGTTGTCGTGCTTCAGTTGGGATTGCCGGCCGAGAAGGCGCGCTGGACGAGAGGATGTTCCCCAAGGCGTCGAATTGTGCTGGGTCGGCTGGAAGGCTCGACATCGCGAACATTTCGAGTGCCCGGGCTCACCGGGCTCACCGGGCTCCTACCCAACCCAGTCTTTCTGCGACGGCGTTCTGGCATCCAACGAAGGATTCCTTATTTCCATGGAATCTAAATGTATTCCATTTCAGTTGTTGGGTCCGCTTGCGAATTCCGTTAAGGTTTTTCACCCGATGGCGTCCCGTGCCGTCAGAAGGAGGAATCACCGTGAGCAACCCCGATGTAGTTGAGGGAGGCTTCTCTGCAGCTCCAGCGCCGACCGCCGCGGGGCTTTTTCGTACCGAGGACTGGTGGGCGATCTGGATCGGAGTGGGACTGGTCGTCATTGGCACGCTCTTCTTCGAGTCCGGCTCGAGCATCCGCTGGATCGCAGTCACGCCGGCGAAGTGGTCGAATCTGGCGGACCTGCCAGGTCAACTGGCGGCGCACTGGATCCAGTATGTCGCACTGTATCTGCTGTTTGCGGCGGCCTTTGGCTTTGCGACGTCCCTTTTGGGCGTGCCCGTCGGCCAATTCCTGCGCTCTTTCACCTTCATCTACGTGGTCTCGGTTCTGGTGTTTGCGCTCGGCCAGTGGGAGCGTGCGAGCTACTATAATCTTGAGCCGCCCTTGGTTGCGCTGGTGCTGGGCCTTGTCATCTCGAACCTGATTGGCCTGCCCGCCTGGATGGATAGCGGCTTTCGAGTCGAGTTCTACGTCAAGACCGGTATCGTCCTTCTGGGTGCGACGCTGCCTTTCACCCTCATCGCCTGGGCGGGACCCGTGGCGATCCTGCAGGCGGGCATTGTCTCGATCGCAACTTTTGGCGTGATCTACTTCGTCGGGACCCGGCTTGGTCTGGACCGCCGCTTCGCGGCGGTTTTGGGTGCAGGCGGCGCGGTCTGCGGCGTCTCGGGCGCGATCGCCATCGCCGGTGCAGTGGGTGCCAAGCGAGAACACGCACCGATTGCGATCACACTCGTGATCTTCTGGGCGATCGTCATGATCTTCCTCTTGCCCTTGGTCTCGCGCGAACTGGCTCTGCCCACGGGCGTTGCCGGCGCCTGGATCGGCACCTCGGAATTCGCCGACGCGGCGGGCTTTGCCGCCGCCCAGACTTATAGCGGCTATGCCGGACATGTTCCCAACATCACCGGAACCGCAGACGCGGCGCTGAACGCCTTCACGCTGATGAAGGTGATCGGCCGTGACGCGTGGATCGGCATCTGGGCTTTTGTTCTTGCGATCGTGGCCACCACGCGCTGGGAGCAGGACGGTGTGCGTACTCCGGCGGATGCGAAGCAGATCTGGGCACGTTTTCCGAAATTCGTGATCGGCTTTCTGATCGCCTCGGCGATCATCACCTGGGTCACCTCAGGAGCGTCGTTAGCCGACTTCAACAAGACCGTCAATCCCGATCTCGTCGCGCCGCTGAAGAACCTGCGTACCTGGGCCTTCATCTTCTGCTTCTTCAGCATTGGCCTGACGACCCGCGTTCGCGAACTCGCCGGGGCGAGCGGCAAGCCCTTCTGGGCCTTCCTTGCAGGAGTCGTGGTCAATGTCGCCCTCGGTTTTGTCCTGTCGACCCAGGTCTTCGTCGAACATTGGACCCAGTTGGGTCGGTAAGTCGCCAATGACTGGAATCTCCATCCTTAGCTGGCCTAAGCAGAAGGCGCGACTGCCAGAACCTCTTTCTCGAACTTGCGAGCACTGCCTGCATTTTCGGAACGAGGCGGCCTTTCTCGAAGATCAGATCGCAGGGCTCGCCACGATGAGTTCAGGGTATGCCGCGGTTCGCGGTCAGGACGGCCTCTGCGCTCGACATGGTCGATACCTCACCTGCCGCTCAAGCTGCGCCGAGTTCGAAGCGCGCACCCCCTCCTAATCGGAGCCCGTGCAGGAGGGGCAGGCCGAATCCGTCAGCGCGAGGCGCGCTTGCGCGTAGTCGATGGGGCCGAGCACACCCAGGGTCCTTAACCAGTGCAGCCCCGCCAGCGTGATGCAAAGGCTTGCAACTGGTTCAGAGGCGAGCGGATCGATCGCATGGGCAAACCCGCGGGAGACCAGCCAGCGCGCCTCGTCGTGCGGGATCGGGGTTCCTGAGGACTCGGCCAGCGCGAGCAAAGAGGTGACATACGGTTGCGGAGAGGGCATTGCGCATTCAGAAGACTAAGTTTCTGCCGGTTGAGATGATGTCGCATCATCGGGGAGAGACTTAGGTTAAGGAAGGGCTCGCCGTGGAAAACTGTGTTCAGCCGTTCCCTGTTTCGCGCTCGTGGGGCTCCGAGCGGGGGTGGACCATCGGAGACGCTCTCCACCAATGGCCCAACACCGGCCCACCACCCGTGCTCCTTGTTGACCGCGTCAGTGTTCGAGTTGAGCGAAACTGATGCCAGGCGAGACAGCCGGATCGATCGGCGCAACGTAGGTCACGCCCGATCTCCTGGCGATCTCGGCGATTTCGCCGGAGGCGCGCATCTCCGCGAGTACGGTATTGATCTTAGCGATCAACTCGCCCTGACTGGAAAGGGCGGCATAGCCGAGATTAAACGCCACCGGATAGTTAAAACCGGAGTCGCGGATTTGGGTGTCCGGATGCTCGAGGCGATAGGCATCGAAGCGCGCGAGCGACAGGAAGGTCGCGTCGATGTCGCCTGACTCGAGTTTGACGAGCACCTGGCCCCCACCAGGTGCGAAATGCGTGATCTGGGGAACCAGGCGCCCATTCTGATAGAGCATCAAGATCGCGTCGGCGAAACTTCCACCCTCGACTCCGAAGCGCAGATCGGTCACGTCGGCCAGACCCTTGATCTGTCTTGGGCTGACCCGCGGTCCGAAGAGCATTGCGAGCGGCGCCCTCTGGTAGGGCGCGCTGGGAACCAGCGTTCCCAATTCGACCCGGCGTCTGCGGTCGGCAGGCTTGGCGCCGTGGAAGTCCGGCAGGCGCGCGCTCGGCGTGCCGGGTTTGCCGAGCGTGTCGACGACCAGCGGATAGCCCGCCATCAGATCGCAGCGTCCGTCCGAGAGCAATGCGTTCGACTCCAGGGTCGGGCTCGATTCCTCGTCGAATTTGGTCTCGTACCACTGGATCTCGAGCGGGCGGCCCAGATGCTTGGCGAGCGCCTGGGCCAGTGCAACGTCAAAGCCGCTGCCAGACTCGTCCTTGGCCACCGAATAGGGCGGCAGTTTCTCGTCCATGCAGACGCGTAGCGGCTTGGCTTCGGCCTGGCTCGCTGGCGCCCAGAGCACAGTTCCCATCAGCACCAAGAAAAGGGACGAGGTAGAAAGGATCGACCGCTTCATGTCTTGCCGCCCGTGAGAATGTAAGCCCAGATCTGGTTCATTTCGTCGGTCGACAGAACCGCGCCCCATGGGGGCATGCGGCCGTTCTTGCCATTGCTGACCGAGTTCAGAAAGCGCGCCTTGTCGTCATGCGGGAATTGGCGCAAGTCGTAGGAGATGGTTCCCGGATTGACCATGTTGAATCCGTGGCAATGCGAACAGTGGTGCGCGTAGAGCACCTTGCCTTGCTCGATCTCCTCGGGCCCTGGACCATCGCGGGCGGCAGCCGGTCGCGCAGTGTCCGGGTCCGGCTTCGTATCGGATGCGCTGACCGCGCTACCTGGAGGAGCCTGGGGCGCGAAGCGCTCCTGGGCTGCCGCGCTGCCTACGAGCGCGGCAGTGAGCATGAGAAAAAACATCGGGTATCGCAATTGAGGGACTACCCCAAAAGAAGTGCGGGGAGCGTTCGCAGTAAGGAACTCTTGCGAACGCCCCCGGGTTGATGACGATGCCAGCCTTAGGACTTCTGCAGCGCGAACACCCACACTGAACCGCCGGCCGGAACCGAGGCTAAGCGCTCGTCACCCGAGAAGAGCGAGTAGACCCCGCCGATACCGCTCGTCACGGCGACATACTGCACACCATCCTGTTCCCACGTCACCGGTTGTCCTTCGATACCCGAGCCCGCTTTGAACTGCCAGAGCTTCTTGCCGGATTCCGCATCGAAGGCCTCGAATTCGCCCGTCAGGCGTCCCGAGAAGACCACGCCGCCTGCCGTGGAGAGCACGCCCGAGAAGCGCGGGATGTCGCTCGGCACGCCCCATTTGGTCTGGCCGGTCATCGGATCGATGGCTTTGAGCTCGCCGCGCGGGCCCGTCCCCCACTCCCAGAGGTCGGACAAGTCCATTCCGACATACCACTCGCCTGCCTTGTATTCCGCAGGGGTCGTCTTGTAGTGGCCACCGAAGAGGAGCGTGTTGGCGTAGGCGAGGCGGGTCTTGGGATCGTAGGAGATGGGCTCCCAGTTCTTGCCTCCTAGAATCGAAGGAAACACCGTGACCTTCTCTCCTGAGCGCGCGCCCTTGGCGACGTCGGTTTCGATCGGCCGGCCGGTGGCGAGATCGATGCCGCTCGCCCAGGTCACCTTGACATAGGGGTTGGCGGCGAGAAGCTTGCCATCGTTGCGGTCGAGGACATAGAAAAAGCCGTTGCGATTGGCATTCAAGATCACTGGCGTGGGCTTGCCTTTCACATCGATGGTCGCCAACACCATCTCGGCCACGGAGTCGTAGTCGAACGGATTGTTCGGCGAGAACTGGAAGTGCCACTTGATCTTGCCGGTTTTCGGATCCATCGCCAGCACCGAGCAGGTGTAGAGGTTGTCACCCGGACGGACTGCGGCATTGAACGGTCCCGGATTGCCCACGCCCCAGTAGAGCGTGTGCAGTTCGGGGTCGAACGAACCCGTGATCCAGGTCGAGCCGCCGCCGAACTTCCAGGTGTCGCCCGACCAGGTGTTGCCGCCAGCCTCGGTGGGCTCGGGCACAGTGTAGGTGCGCCAGAGATGCTTGCCGGTGTCGGGATCCCAGCCGTCGATGAAGTCGCGCGTACCGAATTCGGCACCGGAAATGCCGGTGATGACGACCCCGTCGGCGACCAGCGGGGCCATGGTCATGGTGAACCCGACCTTGTAGTCTGCCGCGTTTTGGCGCCAGAGCTCTTTGCCGGTTTTGGCGTCGAGCGCGATCACGTTCGCATCGAGCGTCGTGCGAAAGAGCTTGCCCTCATAGATCGCAACACCTCGGTTGATGATCCCGCAGCAGACCACCCGTGGGACATCGGCAGGGTATTCGAGCTTGGCCTTCCAGATCTGCGTGCCACTCTTGGCGTCGATGGCGACCGTCGCGTTATGCGAGGTGACATAGAGCACGCCTTTATAGACGAGCGGCTGGGATTCTTCGCTGCGATTGTCGTCTAAGCTGTAGTTCCAGACCGGGACCAGCTTTTGCACATTGCCCGAATTGATCTGCGTGAGTGTGCTAAAGCGCTGCAGGTTGTAGCCCATACCGTAGTTCACGACTTCGCCGGTGTTGGCCGATCCTTTCACCAGGTCGTCGTTGGTCTGCGCCAATCCCCAAAGCGGGACGAGCAAGGCCAGTCCCACCGCGTACGATGTAGTCTTCATGTCTCCTCCTGGAGTGTTGACAGGCCGCATCGATCCGAAAAAATCGCACCGTGCGCCCTGTTTCCTCTTTTTTAACGTGTGCCAGCCACCTCGCGACAGGCCACGCCCTGCGGCCATCTTGTCACATCCCGATGAGAGCTGACAATGCATGAGAACGCGTTGCGATTCCTGGGCGATAATCGGATCGATCGTTCGCATTCGAGGTTTCGCCGAACTCGTGTATGGAGGGCTCGGGCGTGCCTTCGGGCGCTCGCAGCGCAGCATCAGCGTGGCCCTCTTCTGGGGCGCATCGCTGCCGTGACGCAGCACAAAACCCCTCGATCGGGCCGGTGTCTGATGGCAGGGGAGTCGCCGTATCTGGGAGGAAATAACGCAATATTTTCCCGATCCCGAAAAGTCGCTCGCCGTGAGAAAGAGTGACAGCAGAATCCAGAAATCGCCTTCACCCCCGGGAGCGCTTTCTGACTTCCTGGAAGCGCGAGCGACCTCCCTTATACGCGGCAGGCGCCCGCCGGGGCGCTCGTTCCGCTCGCCGCGGTCTCGGTGCGACCAGGAAGCGCCTCGTCATACAACGAAACGCCTTCTGGCGGTTGAATTTTCGCGATTTCCGCCCGCTTCGGACGGGCACTGTTCCAAGAACGCCACGATTGACTAAACAATTGCCCCGCAAGGCCGTAACATCAGACCTGAGGCGGTGGAGCGATCCTTCGTTGCTGCCGTGCAGCCTTTTTTTGCCGTGCGGCGCCGCAACACCGCCTCGAGATGTCTCCCGATCGATTCGTCCGTATCTTCGTCCGTATCTCACCCACTCATGTCGACAACCGCCCAGGACGTAAGGCGAGAGAGCTCTGAAACGGAGGTGCTCAAGGAGCTGCAGGCGGCGAACCGCCAGGCGGAGGATCTGCTGCGCACCAATCCAACCGCGGCGGTCGCTGCGGCGCGCGACGTGCGCAACCGGGCGCTCGCAGCCGGCATCGTCGAAACCGTTCCTCAGAGCCGCTTCATAGAGGGGATCGGCCTGTCCTTTCTGACCGACTTCGAAGGGTCCCGGGAAATCCTTGAAATCGCTGCCGACGAGGCCGCCCGCCAGGGCCAGTCCGGCATCGCCAATCGCTGCATGAACGGCCTGGCAACCATCTATGAGCGTATTGGCGACTTCGGTCGGGCCTTCCAGATGCTGCACAAGTGCCTGGCGATCGGACGGGAGACCGGCGACACGGTGGCAGAAATCCGGGCGCTGTCGAACCTGGGCAATATCTACGCGGTCATGAAAGACCACGACAAGGCGCAGGAGTTGCTGCTTGCGGCCATCGAACTGGCCAAGCCCCATCGCGATTCTCTCCTCTGGATCATCGTCTGTGCAGCCTATGCCGAATCGCTCGCTGCATCGGGCCGCCACGTCGAATCCGAAGAGCAGATCAAACCCTGCATCGAACTCGCCGAGCGCGACGGTCACACTCTGCATCTGGGGTTCTTGCTGAAGATCCACGCCGAGAATCTGATGGCCAACGATCAGCTTGCCGAGACCGGATTGGCGCTCGCCCGGGCCGAGGAGATCGCGCGCGCGATGAAGGAGCGCGATCTGGTCTGTGATGTGCTTTTGCGTCGTGCCGAACTTGCGCTGCACCAGAAGGATCTCGCCCAGGCCGAATCGATCTTGAAGGAAATCGCGCCGCTGGCCAGTGAGATTGGTATTCCGGTCTACGAGATGCGGGCTTTTGGCCTCGAGGCCCAGGTCGCAGCGTCCCAGGGCCGCTTTGATCAGGCCTACTGGGCGCTCTCAGGTGAGCTGCAGTTGGAGCGCGCCCTCGATGCCGACACGAGCAGTCGCAAGACCCAGATGCTCAAGGTCGAATTCGAAGTCGAGCAACACCGGATCGCAGCCGCAGCCGAACGCGATCGCAACATCCAGCTCGATCTGGCCAACCAGAAGCTCAAGCAGGCATTGGAGCAACTCGAGCATACGGCCTCGCACGACCCGCTGACCGAGCTCTTGAACCGCGGCAAGTTCAAGGAGCTCGCCGAAGCTTCGCTGCGCGCCGCGCCCGAGCGCAGTGAGTATTGCGCCTTGTGTTTCATCGACCTGGACGAGTTCAAGATGGTCAATGACGAACTCGGCCACGATGCGGGCGACACGCTCCTCGTGGAATTCTCCAGGCGCTTAAAGCGCACCGTGCGCGGTTGCGACCTCGTCGCCCGCCTCGGCGGTGACGAGTTCGTGGTCCTGATTCGCGAATTGAGCGACCCGTCATTTGTTGCGGAGATCGTCGCCAAGATCCGCACCGCCTTGGACGAGCCTGTCTGGCTGGGACGCAGCTGGCAGGCCAAGGCGTCGCTGGGCGTGGCCATCTGCCCTCAGGATGGCGTGACCCTGGAGGACCTCCAGCGCCATGCCGATCGGCTGATGTATCAGGAAAAGCGCGCCAATCTACACCGCTCCGAACGCACCTGACACTGCGCTTCGCGCCTGGGGTCAAGCTTCTGCCGCACCTGCGCTGCCTGCCCCATCTTGCACGCTCGCTCCAATCGGTTGCCGCGCGCCGCCTGCGCAGGTCACGCCCTCCATCTCGCTGAACACGAAAGGAACCTCCTGTGGCGTTGTCGCACTATGAGATTCTCGGACTTGCGCCGACGGCAGATGCCCAGGCGATCGCCAGAGCTTTTGCCGCACTGGAGAAGGAATGTGCGGCGCTGCCCGAGGGTCCGCAGAGGACAGAGCGGGAGCGCGCACTCGGACTCGCCGTCCAAACCTTGCTCGATCCCGCGAAGCGATCAGAGTATGACGCGACGCTTGTGGGCGCCGTGAGTCCCGCTCAGACACCGACTGCGGCTGTTGCGGAACCGGTGCCGCCCGATCCCAAGGCCTGGGCGCGCTTGGCACGCGAGGCCTTTCTGCGCGGCGACTGGGCGAGCCTTAAGGAGCGCTCGCTTGCTGGACTCTCCGATGCCACGGTCCTCTACTTTGGGCTCTATCCTTTAGCGATCCTCTTCGCGCTTGTGGCAGGCAGTGCCGGGTCGAGCATCTCCTTGAACCGGGTGATCGGGATTGCAGGGATTCTGGCCTGGTTCTCCTTCTTGCCTGGTTATCGGGTGTCCTCGCCAACGCTTGGGAGTTGGGGGCTGCGGAAACTGGGCCTGGCCGTGGTCTCGGCCGAGTCCGGCGAGCCCATCGGCCTGGCCAAGAGCTGTTTGCGCGCGCTCTTGTCTGCCTTGTCCTTCATCCTGGTCGTACCTGATCTCGTGCCGATCTTCACGGCGAAACGACAGACGCTCGCCGATCTTGCCTGCCGCACGGTGGTCGTGCGCGTCGCTTCCCCCGTAAGGGCCGAACGCAGGAAGGCCGTCGCGCTGTGCGCGATCGGGATCGTCTTTAACGTCGGCGTCTACGGCTTCTTGCTGCCCTATCTGGCTCTCTACAACGCGCTGGATCGAATCACGCCAGCGCTGTCGGATTGCAAGGCATTGAGCCAGCTGGTCGGCCGGCACTTCCAAGAAACCGGCAAGATCGAAACGTCGCTGGAGGCGTTGGGCTACCACGAACAATTTGCCCACATGCCTTACGGGGTGCACGTGGATTCCCAGACGATGGTGGTCTATGCGACGAGCGTGATGGACCAGGGCGGCGAAGATAGTGCGATCGGCTTGGCTCCGGCACGCAATGCAGCGACCGGAGAGATCACCTGGACCTGCGTCTCCAAGGGTGTTCCCGAGAAGTATCTGAAGTATGGGCAGATCGACTGCAAAGGCAGCAGTCTGCGCCCCTGGCCCAAAGAGCCTTTTCACTGAAGGTAGGGGCGTCCGGGGGAGCATCCTGCTTGCGGCCTTGGCTTCACCCCTCTACACTCTCGTGCTTTGTTTCGGGGGGATCCGGTGGGCTATTGCGCAATCGATTTCGGGACCTCGAACTCAGCCATCGTCCGCACCACGGATGACGCCCCGCTTGCCGGGGACTCGACAGGTGGTCTTTGCCTCGTCGAGGTCGAAGGCGCTGCGCTGACACTGCCGACAGCCATTTTTCATCACAGCGAAGAGGGTACGCGCTCCTATGGTCGGGCCGCGGTGGCCGCCTACACCGAGGGCCAGGAGGGGCGCCTGATGCGCTCCCTAAAGAGCATTCTCGGATCGCGGCTCGTCGAGGAGACGACCCAGTTGGGCGACGGGATTGCGGTGCGCTATCTCGATCTCATCAGCGCCTTTCTGAAGCACTTGAAGGAGAAGGCCGAAGAACAGACGCACACTGCGCTCACCGAGGTGGTGCTCGGCCGACCCGTGCGCTTTCACGACGAGGATCTGAAGGCGGACCGCGCCGCCGAGGCGGCTCTCGAGGCGGCCGCGCGCCAGGCCGGATTTCGCGAGATCGCCTTCCAATTCGAGCCGATCGCTGCGGCCCTCGACTATGAGTCGACCCTCACGGCCGAGGAGATCGTCTTCGTCGCCGACATCGGCGGGGGGACTTCGGACTTCTCGGTCGTGCGCGTCGGCCCGAAACGGGCGGCTTTCCTGGAGCGGGGCGCCGAT
>CAJCID010000301.1 GCA_903970305.1 Rhodospirillales bacterium
GCCGGTCCCCGCGAGCCCAGGTCCACAACGCATTCCGGGTGAATTCCTCGAACCCGTGCCTCGCGAAGCCGCTCCGACGCCCGCGGCCACACGGGCGACGTCACCATGAGTGCCGTGCCGCGCAATCCCGCCGCGCCCAACGCGGCCCGGATGCTGCCCTACGGATTCGCGCGCAATGCGCAGATACTCGTTGCGCACCAAGCCGAGGATTCGCTCGAGGTCTGGATCAGCGAGGCGACCCCGGTTGCGGCCATAGCCGAGGTCGCCCGCAGCCTGGGCACGATCCGTCTCGTGCGCCTTGACCCCGGAGAGTTGAAGGACGCGATCAACCGCGCCTACGCGATGCAGGACGGGCGTGCCGCCCAGGTGGTCGGCGAGATCGAAGGAGAGGTCGACCTGTCGAGGCTGATGCAGGAGATTCCCGAGATCGAGGATCTGCTTGAGTCCGAGGACGACGCACCGATCATCCGCATGATCAACGCCCTGCTGACCCAGGCCACCCGGGAAAACGCCTCCGATATTCATATCGAACCGTTCGAGCAGTCCTCGGTCGTGCGCTTTCGCGTCGATGGCACTTTGCGCGACATCGTCCGGCCGAACAAGGCCCTGCACGGCGCGCTCATCTCGCGCATCAAGATCATGGCCAAGCTCGACATCGCCGAGAAGCGCCTGCCTCAGGATGGGCGCATCACGCTGCGGGTCGGAGGGCGTGCGGTCGACGTGCGCGTCTCGACGCTGCCGACCGGGCACGGCGAGAGGGCCGTGCTGCGTCTGCTCGACAAGGACAGCCAGAGGCTCAATCTGTCACGCCTGGGCATGGCCGAAGACACGCTCGCAGCCTTTGACCGCCTGATCGCCCATCCTCACGGGATCGTGCTCGTGACCGGCCCGACAGGCTCGGGTAAGACCACGACCCTATACGCTGCGCTCTCGCGCCTGGAGACTACGACCAGCAATATCCTGACGGTGGAAGATCCCATCGAATACGATCTCGCCGGAATCGGCCAGACCCAGGTGAACGACCGCATCGGCATGACCTTCGCGAAGGCCCTGCGCTCCATCCTGCGCCAGGACCCGGACATCATCATGATCGGTGAGATCCGCGACTTCGAAACCGCCCAGATCGCCGTGCAGGCGTCCCTGACCGGCCACCTCGTACTTGCGACACTGCATACCAATGATGCCGCCTCGGCGGTCACGCGCCTGACCGACATGGGTGTTGAGCCCTACCTCTTGGCATCGAGCCTACTGGGTGTCTTGGCGCAGCGACTGGTGCGGCGGCTTTGCCCACAGTGCCGAATCATCAAGAACGGGACCTGGCACCCGGTGGGCTGCGAGGAATGTGCACGATCCGGCTACCTTGGACGCTGCGGCGTCTACGAACTCCTGACGATCGATGACGAAAGCCGCGCCCTGATCCACTCGCGCGCGCCCGAGGCCGATGTCCTCATGTTAGCGCGGCGCAATGGCATGCGCAGCCTGCGCGAGGACGCCCAACGTTGGCTGGTCGACGGCGTGACGTCGCTCGAAGAGGTGCTGCGCGTGACCGGCAACTAGGATCCGAGATGGCGGCATTCCGTTTCGAGGCCATCAACATCAGTGGTGGCGAGCAGCGCGGTGTTCTCGAAGCGGACAGCGCCCGCGCCGCGCGCGGCCAGTTGCGCAGTCAGGGTCTCATCCCCCTGACCGTCGAGCCGGCGCACGAGAACCGCGGCAAGCGCGCAGGACTGCGCCTGACGAGCCGGCTTTCCTTGCGCGAGCAGGCCCTGTTCACACGCCAGTTCGCAAGCTTGCTCGTGGCGGGCCTCCCTTTGGACGAAGCGCTGAATGTCTTGACCGAGCAGGCCGAGAGGGATTACGTGGGGGATCTGGTCGCCACGATCCGGGCCGAGGTCATGGGCGGCCAATCTCTTGCCGGGGCGCTCGCAATGCATCCGCGCGATTTTCCAGACCTGTACCGTGCCCTGATCGGAGCCGGTGAACACACGGGCAATCTGGGACTCGTCATGGAGCGTCTGGCAGACTATCTCGACGCGCGCGCGGCGCTCAGGCAAAAGATCCTGCTGGCCTTCACCTATCCGGCCATCGTGACCATCGTGGCATTGGGCATCGTCACGCTCCTGTTGACCTATGTCGTGCCGCAGGTGGTGAACGTGTTCGCCAACACCAAGCAAAAGCTGCCCTTTCTCACGATCGCCATGCTGTGGATCTCCGACACGGTACGCCGTTTCGGACTCTATGGCGCGCTCGTCCTGATCGCAGGGGGGATCTTCACGGTCCGCCTGCTGCGTCATCCCGGTCCCCGACTTGTTTGGCATCGTTGGCTCCTCGACGCGCCTCTTCTGGGCCGGCTCGTGCGCGACTACAACACCGTGCGCTTTGTCAGCACACTGGCGATCCTCAGCGCAGCCGCCGTTCCGATCCTGCGCGCATTGCAGGTCGCCGGGGAGACGCTCAGCAACGAGGTCATGCGGCGCAATGTCGACGACGCCATCCTGCGCGTGAGCGAAGGGGCTCCTCTGTCGCGCGCCTTAGGCTCGGCGCGTACCTTTCCTCCTGCGCTGATCCACCTCGTGCGCTCGGGTGAGGCGACAGGCAACGTTGCCGAGATGCTCGAGCGTGCGGCAACGGCCGGCTCGCTCGAACTGGAGCGCCGTACTCTGGTCCTGACCAGCCTCCTCGAGCCTCTGTTGATCCTGTTCATGGGGGGTATCGTGTTGGCCATCGTTCTCGCGGTAATGATGCCGATCATCGAGATCAATCAACTGGTCCATTAGAGGCGCATCGAAGGCGCATCAGCGGCGCGCCAGGCGATCGGCAGGCGCGCGCAGCAAGGCTTGCTATCATTCATCCTCTTCGGTCTAGTCCATCGTCAGGCGAGAAACATGGTTATGCGCGTTTCCGGTTTAATTTGTCTGCTGGTTCTATCGGGCTGTTCGAAGCCCGTCGCCGTCGCCCCAACGACTTCTGCCCCCGCGGCTGAGCTCGCCCAGCAAGCCCCCGTGCAACCGGCGATGCCCGGCACGTCCCCGACTGTGCCAGAGCCCGAACCGGCTGCAGGTGCCGCGAGCCCTCCCGAGGCCGTGGCCGGGATCGCCTGGCGCAAAGGCGATGTCGACAAAGCCTTCGCGGAGGCGCGCGCGGCCAACAAGCCCGTGTTCCTGTACTGGGGCGCCGTGTGGTGTCCGCCTTGCAACCAGGTCAAAGCGACGATCTTTAACCGCCAGGACTTCATCGAGCGCTCGCGGGCCTTCGTTGCCGTCTACATCGATGGAGACAGCCCGAACGCGCAGCAGCTCGGGGCGCGATTCAAGGTCAGCGGTTATCCGTCGATGCTCTTGTTTCGTCCCGACGGCACGGAGCTTACGCGCCTGCCCGGCGAGGTCGATGCGCAGCGTTACATGGATGTCCTCACGCTGGGTATGAACGGAGGCCGACCGGTCCGTGAGACCCTGAACCAAGCTCTCGAAGGAGGTCAGGGTCTGTCCGAGCAGGATTGGCGCATGCTCGCCTACTATTCCTGGGAGACCGACGAGCAGCAGCTGGTGGCCAAAGACCGGATCCCACTGACGCTCGATCGGCTCGCCAAGTCGTGCCCAAAAGAGTTTGAGGATCCGTCCGAAAGGCTGGCTCTGGAAGCCCTGAACGCCCGGGCGAGCGCCAAATCGGCTGCACCCGATAGCTCGGGAAAGGCCTATGCCCTACTGTCAAAGACGCTCGCAGATCCGAGCCGCGCGCGCCGCAGTTTTGACATCCTGACCGACTCCGTGGGTGCCGTCACCCGCTATGCGACAGCGGCGCGTTCTGTCGAGCGCAAGACCCTCGAGCGCGATTGGGACGCAATGCTTGAGAAGACCTCCAATGATCCCAGCCTCTCAGAGACGGACCGGCTTGGAGCAGTCGACGCGCGCGTTGATCTGGCGCGCCTCGAGCAGCCCAAAGGGCCGCTTGCACCAGCCCTGCTGAATGAGGTCAAACGCCAGGTGGCCCGCGCAGACCAGGAGACCAGCGATAGCTACGAGAGGCAATCGGTCATCAACGCCGCCGCCTCGATCCTGGCCGACGCTGGACTACTCAATGAGTCCGACGCGCTGCTCAAGGCTGAACTGAAGCGCTCACACGCGCCCTACTACTTCATGGTCGATCTGGCACACAACGCCAAGACAAGGGGCGATAAGGCCGCAGCAATCGACTGGCTCGCTCAGGCCTATGCCGCGGCCGAGGGGCCGGCGACGCGCCTGCAGTGGGGAACCCTCTACGTTCGCGGTCTGATCGAGTTAAGCCCAGGAGACGAGTCGCGCATCGAGCAGACGACCGAGACCATCATTGGTGAGCTGGCCGGCAATCCGGATCTCCTCTACGAGCGAAATCGGGCCTCGCTCAAGCACCTCGGCGAGCGTCTCGATGAATGGAATAAATCGCATCAGCACGACAAGAGCCTTGCGCGCATCGCAGCCAAGCTCGCGCCGGTGTGTGCGGGCGCGACCGATGACGCGGCTCTGCGCGGACAATGCGAACACCTCTTCACGGATGGCGCGACGCGGGCCTAGGGCGCGCGAGCTCAGCGTCCCGGCACAGGGTCTGACTCAGGGCCTGACTTCGACGCCCTTCCAGAACGCGATGAAGCCCTTGATCTGCGCGGCCTCGGGCTTCGGGTCCGGGTAGTACCACGCCGCCTGACGGTTGGTCTTGCCATCCACCTCGAGGTCGTAGTAGCTCGCGAGTCCCTTCCAGGCGCAGGTCGTGTGCGAGGAATTCGGTCGCAAGAACTCCTGGCGAACCGTCCCTGGCGGAAAGTAGATATTGCCCTCGACGACTTTCGTTTCCGTTGCGCTGGCGAGGGCGACTACTTGACCGTTCCAAATGGCTTCGGGCATGGCTCAATTCCTTTTGATGGGCAGGGGAGGGTGCGCTCGCAGGCGCCGCAACACGTGCACCTCGAATCCAGAATCCGGATGGGTCCAGATCGCGCCCTCGCTCCAACCGGCCTTTGCTGCGATCTGGAGAAACTGGGCCCGAGAGAACTTGTGCGAATTCTCGGTATGGATCGATTCACCCGCCTCGAACAGATAGGTCCTGCCCAGTACGGACACGCGCTGGGGCAAGAGACTGACCAGATGCATCTCCACGCGACTGTGCTCCGCGTCAAAACGCGCCTCGTGCCGAAAGTTCTCCAGCCTGAAGTCCCCATCGAGCTCACGATTCACGCGCACGAGCAGGTTCAAGTTGAACGCGGCAGTCACCCCACGGGCATCGTCGTAGGCGGGCAGCAGTACCTTGGGATCGCAGGTCGAGTCCACGCCGATCATGAGCGCACCCTCCTCCTCCAGCACACTGCCGAGCCGGCTGAGAAGCCGTCCAGCCTCCTCCGGATCGAGATTGCCGATCGTCGATCCCGGAAAGAAACCGAGACGAGGGCCTTCCGCAGGCAATCTCTGGCCAATTTTGGACAACGCGCTCGGTTCGGTGAAATCCAGGAAGAGCGGCGTGCAGCGAACCTCGGGGAACTCGGACTGTAATTCCTGCAGGGCCTCGTAGAGAAACTCCTCGGAGATGTCGACCGACAGGTAGGCGTAAGGCGCGCGCAAGGCGGCCAAAAGAAGCCGCGTCTTGCGACTCGCCCCCGCGCCGATCTCCAGTACGCAGGCGTGCTTGCCGAAGTCCCTTCCGAAGTTCGACAAATGGTCGCGCAGGAGTGCAAGCTCCGAGCGCGTCGGATAGTACTCACGCAGTTGGGTGATTTCCTCGAACAGCTCCGAGCCCCGCCGGTCGTAGAGCCAGGTGCAAGGTATGCTCTTCTGCTCCTGGGCGAGACCGGTCCTGACCTCGCGCGCGAAGGGAGTGTCCTGCGCATAAACGCGCGCGGTCGCTGCTCTACTCATCATCGATCCTCTGCGAGGCGCAGACCGCTGAACTGCCAACGCTGGCCCGGATAGAAAAAATTACGGTAGCTGGGCCGGATGTGACCGGGAGGCGTCGCGCACGAGCCCCCACGCAGCACAAACTGTCCGCACATAAACTTGCCGTTGTACTCGCCCACTGCCCCTGGGGCCACCTGAAAGCCCGGGTAGGCCAAAAATGGGCTTGCCGTCCACTCCCAGACACCGCCATAGAGCTGGCGCAACGGTCCATCGGGCTCGGCGCTACGGGGCCGGGGCCGAAAGTGCGCGCTATCGGCAAAGTGTCCCCGAACCGGCTGTCCTCGGGCAGCAGCCTCCCATTCGGATTCGGTGGGCAGTCGCGCCTGACTCCAGCGGGCGAACGCATCGGCCTCGTAGTAAGAGATGTGATGCACCGGCGCTTCCGGTTCGATCGGCCTTTCTCCATGGAGCGTCATCTGCAGCCATTCGTCTGCCTCGCGGCGCCAGTAGAGGGGACTGTCCCATCCCCCGGCACAGACCGCCGCCCAGCCGTCGGCCAGCCACCAGCGTGGATCGCCATAGCCGCCGGCGGCAATGAAAGCACACCAGTCGCGGTTGCTGACCGGTCGCTCAGCCAGGGCGTAGGGTCGCAACAAGACCGCGTGCGCGGGACGTTCGCAGTCGAAACCAAATCCCGAACCCGAGTGGCCGATCTCGACGATGCCTCCGGGAAACTCGATCCATGACGCGGCTGCGCGGGTCTCGTGCATGCGCGCCACATCGAATCCCGGACGATAGGCCGGGCGTAGCGGATTCTGGGCGAACAGATGAAGAATGTCCGTCAAGAAAAGCTCCTGGTGCTGCTCTTCGTGGGCGATCCCCAGTTCGATCAGATCCTCCGCGGCGGCGCTGACCGGCCCAACCAGGTAGTGCAGCAGCGCATCGTCGACGTGGGCCCGGTATGACTTCACTTCGTCCAGTGAGGGACGGGACAAAAGCCCGCGCTGCTCCCGGGGCTGCCGCGCGCCGACCGTCTCATAGTACGAATTGAAAAGGAAGCGAAAGTGCGGGTTGAAAACCCGGTAGCCGGGCACCCCAGGCACGAGTACGAACTCCTCGAAGAACCACGTGGTATGCGCCAAATGCCATTTCGAAGGACTCGCATCCTGCATCGATTGGACGGTCGCATCGGCGTCGGTGAGCCCGTCGGCGAGCCTTAGGGTCTGATTGCGACAGCTGAGGAAGGCCGCAGTCAGGTCGGCTTGCCGGGAGGTCACGAGCGGGGTGGTGCTTCTCGACATGGGTCCCTTCGCGTCGGTAGACACGATGCGCCAGAGCAACTAACCTGCTCCCCACCGCGCGAGGCTGGGTGGTAGAAGCGTCTATCCTAGCATTGGTGCGAATCGGCCGTTTAGGGCGGCGCCCGGCCCAAAGCGCCAAAGCCGGCGCGACCCGGTGCCCCCTCCCCGCAGGTAACCCGGATTTCCTGATAAGAGTTCTGCTATGGTAACGATTAGATCCATAGTGAGCGCTCCCTCCCGGTGCTTCCTCTGGCGCCCCATCAGCGCTCCTTTCAGCGCGCCCCGGTAGCTCGGGATGGCGCATGAGGTCCCCGAACCGGCCGTGACGCCGATCCGACGCGGTTAGGTGAGCGAAATGCAAAGACTGGCTTGGATTCTGATAGTGCAGGTTTGCGGTCTTGCTGCCGCCCAGGCTGCACAACCCCTAGAGGTGGGCTCAAAGCGCTTTACAGAGTCCTATATTCTGGGCGAGATCATGACCCAGGCGGCGCGCACTGCGGGTCCAGCCGAGCACCATGAGGGCCTGGGCAATACGGCGATCCTGGTTTCTGCCCTCGCAGAGCATAGCATCGATCTCTATCCGGAATACCTCGGAACGATCGAGCTTGAGATCCTCAAACACGCGACTCCGAGCGGATCGTTGGACGAGGTCAATCGGGACCTCGCGCCGCTCGGCCTGGGTGCCGCGATCCCGTTTGGCTTCGAAAACACCTATGCGTTGGCCGTGCGCTCGGATCTCGCCCGCACCCTCCAACTGCGCTCGATCACCGATCTATCCGCCCATCCAGAACTGCGTATCGGGGCCTCCCACGAATTCCTCGGCCGCTCCGATGGCTGGGCAGGTCTGAAGGAGCGGTACGGGCTGCCGCAGACGCCAATTGGTCTGGATCACGGTCTGGCCTATGCAGCCCTGGCACGAGGCCAGGTCGACATCATCGACGTGTACTCCACCGATGCGAGGATCGCCACGGACCATCTGGTCGTGCTCAAGGACGACCGCAAGTACTTTCCGTCCTACGAGGCGCTCGTACTCTATCGCCTCGATCTGCCCCAGCGCCTACCAGAGGCCTGGAGCGCTTTGCAAGCACTCCAGGGGCGGATCAATACCGGCCAGATGATCGCCATGAACGCAGCAGCCGAGATCGAGCACCGCCCATTTGCAGCCATCGCAGCCGACTTCCTGTCCGGGCGCGCCGAAGGTAGAGGCTCGGCGCGGGCGGGGCTATGGACCATCGTCTTCGGGGGAGATTTCTGGAAGCTCACCCGGGAGCATGTGATCCTCGTGATCCTCTCCGTATCCGCGGCGCTTGCCCTTGGCATACCGCTCGGAACCTTGGCAGCCCATGCGCCGGCCATCCGGTCGCCGATCATGCTCGGCGTGGGCGTCTTGCAGACCATTCCGGCGCTGGCGCTACTGGCCTTTCTGATCCCCGTTCTCGGACAGATCGGCACGCTTCCCGCCTTGGTTGCACTCTTTATCTATGCGCTGCTGCCGATTGTGCGCAATACGTGCGTGGGCCTTCTCGAGGTCCCGCACGGGCTGCGCGAGGCCGGGCGCGCGCTCGGACTGTCAGCGCGGCAGCGCCTAACGGCCATCGAAGTGCCCCTGGCGGGCCGCGTCATTCTTGCAGGGCTAAAGACCGCCACGGTCATCAGCGTCGGCACGGCCACGATCGCCGCCTTCATCGGCGCGGGCGGGTATGGTCAGCGCATCACCGTGGGACTGGCGCTGAACGACAACCGGATGCTCTTGGCGGGTGCCATTCCGGCCGCATTGCTCGCACTGGTCGTCGAGTTGCTCTTCGATGGATGCGACCGCGCGCTCGCACGGCGGGTCAAACGCTCGTCAAACTAGTCGATCCTCAGACTGGAGTTTTGTGCGGTCACCCCCATCTAAGGCGTGAAGGTGCGTCGAGTTCACTGCCGGGAAAGCTTCGGGGAAAGTTTCGGGGAGAATCCTCTCTGATAGGCCCTCTCGGGTGAGTGTGCCCCCCGAGAACGTGACGTAGTTCACACGGGCGCCAGGCAAAGTGTTACAAAACGTTGCCGGGCCGGTTGAGCGATCACAAAATGGCCCCCGAAGCTCGATAATGGAACGTACCGGGCGCAAATTGATCCTACTATTGCAAATGTTGGTGAATGCGAAGTCTAGAAGGAAAGGAAGCGGACATGAATCTGAAGAAAGCTTGTTTCGGGGTACTGGCAGCGTCCTGTCTCGTGGCGGGGTCCCTCGTGGCCGAACCGGCTGACGCGCAGCATTTCTACGGTCGAGGATATTACGGCCACGGAGGGTATTGGGGGCGAGGATTCGGGTGGGGCTTTGGCCTCGGGGTGGTTGTGGCTCCAGGCTTGTACTACGGCCCGGGCTGGGGCTACTGGGGGTATGGTCCTTGGTATGACTATCCGGCCTACTACTATCCCCCTGCGGTAGCCGTCCCGGCAGCGCCCACCGCTTATGTGGAGCGTAGCGACGGGGGACAAACCGCAAGTGTCCAGCCGCCCAGCTACGACTGGTACCACTGCGACAACCCGTCTGGTTACTACCCGTATGTCAAAGAATGTCCGAGCGGCTGGCAACGCGTTGCACCGCAGCCACAGGGCTCAAAGTAATAGAGGTTGATATGAATCTGAAGTCCACGTCGCTTTACATACTGCCGGTGTTGGCTCTGGCGGGTTGCGTGTCCGTACCCACGGGCCCAAGCGTCAGCGTCCTTCCGGGCAACGGCAAGAGTTTCGACCAGTTCCGGGCAGACGATGTTGATTGCCGCAACTATGCGCAGTATCAGAATGGCAATCCTTCCGACTCGCAGGTCAATTCGGTCGCCGAAAGTGCGGCGATCGGTACCGTCGTGGGCGCCGTTGCGGGTGCCGCGATCGGTGGCGGCCGCGGCGCCGGCATCGGTGCCGGTACGGGTCTGTTGTTTGGGACCGCGGCAGGAGCGAGTGCGGGCAATGCCGCCGCATACGGCACGCAGCGCCGTTACGACCAGTCCTACGTGCAGTGCATGTATGCCAAGGGTAACAAGGTGCCGACCTATGGGCGTGTGGCGAGCCAGGGCGGGCCCCCTCCCGGGTATTATCCGCCCCCACCCCCACCTCCTCCGGGATATAGCAGTGTGCCGCCGGACTATGCTCCTCCCGCGGCCTACCCGCCTCCTCCCTCCGGGCGCTAAATACCCAGCAATCTCCTGAGCGGGGCGGAGCCACTCGCTGTGCTCCGCCCCGCCTACGCGTCGAGGCGATAACCCACTGCGGTTTCGGTGAGGAGAAATCGGGGTCGAGCCGGATCTTCTTCGAGTTTCGAGCGCAGATGGCCCATGTAGACGCGCAGGTAGTGGCTACTCTCGATGTGGGAAGGTCCCCAGACCTCGCGCAAGAGCTGCCGGTGTGTCAGAACCTTGCCGGCGTTGGCGATCAAGACGGACAGCAATCGATACTCGATGGGTGTCAGGTGCACGGGCTCGGCGGCCCTCTTGACGACACGCGCGACGAGATCAACGACGACGTCACCGAAGGAGAACACGGAGCTGCGTTCATTGCTCGCCGTCGTGCGGCGCCTTAATGCTGCGCGCACGCGGGCCAATAGTTCGCCCACACCGAAGGGCTTCGTGAGATAGTCGTCCGCACCTGCATCGAGGGCCTTGATCTTCTGCTGCTCGTCGCTACGGGCCGACAGCACGATGATCGGCACGCTCGACCATCCCCTCAGGTCGGAGATGAGATCGACACCGTCGCCATCGGGCAGCCCCAGATCGAGTACCACCAGGTCGGGCTTGCGCGTGCCTGCTTCGATCAGACCTGATTTGAGCGTCTGCGCTTCGAACACAATCCAGCCTTCTGCCTCGAGCGATGTCCTGACAAAGCGCCGGATCTGCTGCTCGTCCTCGACCAGCACTGCCACCGGACGAGGATCAGACATGGGCGCTCGCCTCGGTCGGCTCGTCCACGATTGCAGGAGGATGTCCGAGCGGTAGCGTGAAGGTGAAGCGCGCCCCCGAATCCCTGTCGCGATCGGCATGGATCTCGCCTCCATGGGCGGCGATGATCGCGCGGCAGATCGACAGGCCCAGCCCCACACCGGCGGTCGAAGACTCCTTCTGGCCGCGCACGAACTTCTCGAACAGGGCTTCCTCGCGCCCTCGGGGCAATCCCGGGCCGTCGTCTTCCACGCTCACAAAAAGCTTTCCCTGGCTGGTCGCTGCCGAGAGCTTCACGAGAGTTCCCGCCGGGGTGTACTTGCCCGCATTCTCGAGCAAGTTGGCCAGAACCCGCTCGATGAGAGCGGCGTCAAACTGCACCAATGGCAGGTCCGGCGCGAGCGCCACCTCGATGCGGTGTTGAACCAACACGGATCGGGTCGCCTGCAGGGCGCTGCCGATGACCTCCTCGATCGGTTGCCACTGCAGGTTAAGGTTGATCTCGCCCGTCTCGATGCGCGCCATGTCGAGCAGATTATTCACGAGCGCGTTCATACGCCGGGCTTCTTGGCCGATGGCAGTGGCCAGTTCATGCTGCAAGTCAGTCAGCTCAGGCTTGGTCAGGCAAAGGGAGTCGGCGAGTCCGACGACAGCGGCAAGAGGGGTACGCAGGTCATGCGAGAGCGCGGCCAGGAGCGAGTTGCGCAGGCGTTCGGATTCCATCCCCACCAAGGCCTCCTGGGCAACGACGACGTAGTGGACGCGCTCCAGGGCGATGGCAACAAGCGCCGCAAAGGTCTCGAGCTGACGCATCTGTTCCGGAACCATCAGAAGTCGTCGCACCTTGGGACGCAGCGCCAGAACTCCGCGTGTACGGCTCGGCGCCCGCAGGGGAAGGTAGATCCAGCTGCTCCCGGGCAGGGTATCGGTACCCATCCCGGCGGCATGCTGCTTATCGAAGGTCCACTGGGCAATCGCGGGCTCGAACTCGGACAGCCGCGCAACCTCGGGCGGAATTTCCAGACGGTTTTCCAGGGCTCCCGCAAGGACCTGGACATCCCCTCGAAACGCCCGGCCGATGACCGACACGCTGGTCGAGATGACGTCTTCCGTACGCAAGACGCTCGAGAGGTCACGCGCAAATTCATAGAGCGAACGGGCGCGCTCCTCGCGATAGTTGGCCACGCGCGCCTGATAACGTAGGCGGGCCGTCAGTTCCGCGATCATGAGGCCCACCGAGAGCATCACGCCGAACGTCAGGACGTACTGGATATCCGAAACAGCGAAGGAGAAGCGCGGCGGCACGAAGAAGAAGTCGTACGCGGCGACATTGAGCACGGCCGAGAGCACGGCTGGTCCGCGCCCCCAGCGCATGGCCACCAAGGCGCCGGCGAGCAGGAACAGCATGGCGATATTGGTCAGATGAACATAGGGCAGAAGGGGTGCGGTCACCAATGTCGTCGCAGCGCACGTCAGCACCGCCCAGAGATATTGCCTGCGGCGTAGCGGCGCCTTCGGATCCGGCTCTGGCTCGACACTGGAACTGGGCGCGACACTCGCTTCGCGGATGCCCAAACCGCGACCAAGCTCGACCAGATCCACCTCCGGCGCCAAGGCTGCGATGCGCCGGGCGAGCGGTTGCTGCCAACCCCAGAGCGGCCTGCGCTCCGGTCGTCCCAGCACAATTCGGGACAGGTTGCGCACGCGCGCGTAGTCCACCACCAGGGCGCCGATATCGCCGTCGCTTCCGGACAGGATCGCGGTCTGGGCGCCTAGTTCCTGCGCGAGCCTCAAGCTCCTTAAGATCCGCTCGCGCTCGGCGCTAGGCAGACGCTGCAGGCGCGGTGTCTCGACGTAGACTGCGTGCCAGGCTGTCGCGGTCTGGCTCGCCAGGCGCGCGGTCGCCCGGATCACGTTCTCCGAATGTCTGCTCGGCCCCACGCAGCAGACCATGGACGCCTCGGTCTTCCAGACCGGCCGGATCGCCTCGTCGGTCCGGTAGCTCTGGACATCCCCCTCGATCCGGTCGGCCGTGCGGCGCAGCGCGAGTTCGCGCAATGCCATGAGGTTACCGCGCCTGAAGAAATTGCCGGCGGCGCGACGCGCCTGCTCGGGGAGGTAGACCTTTCCTTCCGCAAGCCTCTTTAGGAGCTCCTCGGCGGGCAGATCGACCATGACGACCTCGTCGGCCTGGTCGAAAAAGGTGTCGGGGATGGTCTCTTGCACCCGCACGCCGGTGATTCCACCGACGACGTCGTTTAGGCTCTCGAGATGCTGGACATTGAGTGCGGTAAAGACATCGATTCCTGCCGAGACGAGCTCTTCGACGTCCTGCCAGCGTTTCGGGTGGCGCGAGCCGGGGGCGTTTGAATGCGCCAACTCGTCGACAATGAGGAGCTTGGGCTTGCGTGCGAGGGCGCCATCGAGATCAAATTCGGAGAGTTCGCGCCCTTTGTATTCGAAGACGTGGGCAGGCAGGACCTCAAGGCCACCCTCCGGATCGAGCAGCGCCAACGTCTCGGCGCGACCGTGCGTCTCGACGACGCCGACGACGACATCGACGCCCTCACGCTTGAGCCGCCGCCCGGCAAGGAGCATCGCATAGGTCTTGCCCACACCCGCCGAGGCGCCGAAGTAGATCCGAAGCCGTCCGCGGCTCGCGCGCTGCTCCTCGCGCTGCACGCGCGCAAGCAATTGATCCGGATTGGGTCGGCTCTCGTCTTCAGCATGCATGACGACGATATTCTACGCCCTGGCTGGCTAGGGGACGGCGCGCCCGGACAGGTTCGGATTCAGGGCTTCGAGGCGAGCGCATCGAGCGCGAGGTTCAGATCCAGTACGTTCACGCGCGGCTCCCCGAAAATTCCCCATTGCGGGCCACGGGTATGGGACGTGACAAGCGCTTTGACCTTCTCGATCGGCAGGCCGCGTTCATGCGCGATACGCTCGATCTGGAACAGGGCGGCCTCGGGACTGATGTCCGGGTCAAGACCGCTTGCCGAGGTCGTGACGAGGTCAATCGGCACGGGCGTCGTCGCGGAGGTGCTGCCGACCCCGAGCGCCTCGATGCGCCCTTTGACCGCGTCGATGAGGGCGGGATTGAGCGGACCGAGATTCGAGCCACCCGAGGACTGACCGTTGTTCGGCATCGGCGTGGTCGCCGACGGACGCGACCAGAAGTAGCGCGCTGTGGAGAAGGACTGGCCAATGAGCTCGGAGCCGACTGCTTGGCCATCGCGTTCAACGAGGCTGCCGCGCGCCTGCACCGGGAAGGCGAGATTGGCGATCCCGGTCACAAGGGCCGGGTAGACCACGCCCGCAGCGATCGAAAAGAACACGAACAGAGTGACTGCGGGTCGCAGGAGGGAGGCCATGAACTGCTCCTAGACGAGATGAAAGAGGACCATCAGGACATCGATGGCCTTGATGCCC
>CAJCID010000302.1 GCA_903970305.1 Rhodospirillales bacterium
ACGGTGACCTGACGTCCGCGCGCGACAAGCTGGGCGACGACGTGGCTGCCCACGAAGCCCGAGCCACCGAAGACTGCGATCCTGTGGTGCTTCATAGGGGCTTTTTCATCAGAAGAAGGGAACCGCAGGGGTGATAGCGCCGGCTCCGTGTACCCGATTTTAAGGCAATCGGGGGTTGGCTGCCGCCTTGGAACTGCAGCGGGTTGTTCGTCGGCTAAGGAACATCGCTGGTGGCCACATCGGCACCCGGCTCGATCACCCCGAGTCTGGCCTTGAGCGACTGGGGTTTGGCGGGCTCGAACAACAGGCCATAGAAGACCGCGTTGCTCATGACCTTTTTCACGTAGTCGCGCGTCTCGGGGATGGGTATGGTCTCGGCGAAGATCGCGCCCTCCAGGGGTCTGGTCAAGAGCGCACGCCAAGACCGCGGACGCCCCGGCCCTGCATTGTAGGCTGCAGTGGCCAAAAGCTCGTCATCTTGAAGTTGATCCAGGACCAGGCGCAGATAGTGCGTACCGAGCAGCAGGTTGGTGTCCATGTCGAGGACTTGATCAGGGCGGTAGTTGGCAAGGCCGATCTTCTTGGCGACATAGCGTGCAGTACCGGGCATGAGTTGCATCAGGCCCGAGGCACCCGCGCTCGAATGCGCATCGAGAATGAACCGGGATTCCTGCCGGATGAGGCCATAGACCCAGTCGAGATCGAGCCCGACAGACTTCGCCTGGGGCGCCATCGAGCTATAGAAGGGGGCAAGAAACCGGACCGTAAAATCATGCTCAGAACGGGTGCGATCGGCCGTGTTGACCGCACGATCGTAGATCTGGTTGCGACGGGCCCAATCGGCCGAAGCGAGCAACTGGCGATCGCTCATGCCGCGAATCGTAAAGTTCCACTCCAGATTGCCCTGCGGCCGCAAATTCAGCTGATAGAACCTAAAGGCCCTCGCGAAACCAGGCAATCCCTGGACACTTTCCAGCTCGGCCGGCGTCACCGGAGCGGCCTGGGGAGGCAAGAGCAGTGGCTGGCCGGACTCCTCCCGAGCGAGTTGCCCGTAGAAGTGGAACTGGCCAGCAAGACTGGCGAACAAGGCGTTGGCCTCGGCCCCGTCTCCCGCTTCGCGCCTGGCCCGGGCGAGCCAATAGGTCCAGGCACCATCGCCCGAGTCGGCGCGTCGCATCTCGCCGGGCATCGCCTCGATGAACAGCGCCACCAGCGGCCAGTTCTGTTCGCGCAGCGCAGCGCGCACCCGCCAGGCCAGGATGTCCTCAGACAGACCTGTCGCATCCTCCGAGCGGCGCGCCCATTCGAGGGCTAAGGGAAGGCCCCGTTTGGCCGCGGCCGCCGAAAGTTCGGCCCAGACCACTGCGCGTGCGTCCGCCGACAGGCGTGGTGCCCAGATCCGTTCAAACTGGACCGCGGTTTCCTCGGGAGCCGCGCGCGCCATGCGCGCGAGCGCGAGGACGACCAGGTCCTGCTGACGACGCAGCGAATCATTCGGATGGCGTGCCAGCCACAGCGCAGGCTTGTCATAGATTGCATCGACGACATCGGGCGCAGGTCCGTCGCTTGCGGGCAAGAGGCTCAGATAGCGCTTAAAGGATGTGGCCTGATTGGTCTCGGCTGCCAGGCGCGCGGCGGACCACAGATCAGCTCCGGTGAGCCGGCCATCATTGTTCAGGAGTGTCGCCAGGCCAAGGCAGGCATCGCCGAGCATATCTTTGGGCACAAAGATCGCCGCGCGCGCCTGGGCGAGAACGAGAGCGGATACCGAATCGGGCTCACGCGCCATTCTCAGATAGCGTCCGGTCAAGGCGTAACAGTTGACCTGGGGATCATCGGCCGCGACGTAGCCCGGCAGTTCGCGCTCGAACGTCAGGAAGTCACCGCGCTTGCCAAGCGCGAGCAGCCAGTCGCGCCGGGCGAGGTCAGCCACGAGGCTGTCGGGGTTGCGGGCGATGAAGCTGCGCACCGCATCATCGGAGACCGGGTCGTTGACCGACTTGAGCCGCTGGCTGAGCGCGTAGTACTCGATGTAAGGCGCGAGGGGATAGTTTGGATCCAGAGCCCGGACACGCTGGCCCAAAACTGCTGCGCCGTCGAGATCACCTTCGCGCACCGCCTCGCGCAGCGCGAGAAAGGCATCGTCTGCGGTTTGGGCGGCACCCGCAAGCTGCGCTGCGGGCGCAGCCGTCTTGCCCTGCGCCACGTCGACACCCGACGCGAGCAGTCCGGCCAAGGCCAACAAGCACGTGCCGCCGAGGGTCGCTCCCGCCTGGCGCGGCCGCCACATCAAAGGGCCAAGAATCGGTAGCGGATGCCAGCAACTTTTCACAGTGCATAGGATAGCATTGCCGCATGAATTCGATGAGTCCGTCGCGCGCCGAGTTGCGCCTTGCTTTGCTTGCGCGCCGCCAGGCAATGAGTGAATCGGAGCACGAGACGGCGGACGCGCGCATTCGCCTGGCGCTGGCCACGGCGGTTGGGAAGCTACCGGCTGGAACAGGCGGGGGCCCGCTCGTGGCGAGCTATTGGCCCATCGCGGGAGAACCCGACCTGCGGCCCTTATGGCCCGAATGGGAGCAGGTCGCGCTCCCGGTGGTGGTCGGTCGCGGGATGCCACTCCGGTTTGCCCTCTGGCGTCCCGGCACGGTCATGCGTGCCGGCCCCTTCGGCGTACCCGTTCCTGAGGTTGCCCAATGGGTCGAGCCGGACTTCATCGTCTTGCCGTGTCTGGGCTTCTTTGTCGATCAGAAGGGCCGCTGTTTCCGGCTCGGCTATGGGGGAGGCTACTATGACCGCACCCTTGCCGCGCAGACACGGCCGACGTTCGGTGTGGCCTACTCCGAGTCCCGGCTGGAGGAATTTCCGATTGCAGAGCATGATGTCCCCCTGGATGCGATCATCACCCAGAACGGCTGCTTTTGATCTCCTCCTGGCCCGTACCCGATCCCCCGGGCGAAGCGGGCTGCCTGCCTCGCCCGGTTGCCGATGACTTCTGATACCCCGACCCGATCCGCCCGCCTGTTGTGGTTGCAGCGCAGCGGGTTTGGCCTGGTGACGCTCGGGCTCGGGCTCCTGGGGCTCGCGGGCTACATCCTGCACAATCCTCTGCTGGTGCAGATCATCCCGCAGCTGAGCGTTCCGATCGTCTTACCGAGCGTGCTCTGCCTCATTCTTTCAGGCGTGGCGCTCCTCTTCGATGCGGGCACGATTAGGCCCCAACGGACCAGTCTGGTCTTGATCGCCATCACAATGGCCACCGCCGCAGGGGGCTTGGTGCAGCGGGCATTTGATCTCCCTGCCTTTTCCGCCGTGCAGCAGTGGCATGCCTGGATTGGAGATCCCATGGCGATGGAGGGGCGCATGGGGATCGACACTGGGCTCGCGTATATCGCGGTGAGCCTGGCTTACCTGTTCGCGCGCGGCACCCCATCTGCGCTGCGAGCGCGTCTCGTGCGTGCCCTGATCTGGTCGGTCGTCACCTTCGCGGTGCTGAGCCTTTTGGCGAGCCTGCTGCAACTGGACTACCTCTACACGTGGCCCGCCTTGTCGCGGCTTGCACTACCCACCAGCGGCGGACTGCTGGCGTTAGCTTTGGGTGTGCGCGAACGCTGTCGCCAAGAACCTTGGTACCGTCCCCAGAGCAACCGTCCGTCCAGTGAGCAGCTCACCCTCGATGCGGAGTTCTTCCTGGTCGCCATGGCCACCGTCGCTGGGCTCGTCGCCTTCGGCATCCTGCAGGGTCGCCTCGAGGACCTGGTCAGCGACCAGCTGAGCGACCAGCTCCAGGACCGGGCCAACTTCTTCGCCTCCACCGTGGACCAGCTCGCCGGGCGCACCGCGATGATCGCGACGCGCCCTGGCGTCGAGGAGTACTACGCGCGCCTGTCCCGGCAGCCCTCGGATCAGGCAGCACGTGACGGACTCGAATCCATCGCACGCAGTTTCCTGCCGCACGGTTTTACCTCAGTCAGGTTTCTTGATCTGACCGGGCAGCCGATCGCCTCGATCGGCTCCATCCGCGAGAAGCCTGCGCTGGAGGTGGCGCTGAACAGCGTTGATCCGCTGACCCTCATCTGGGATGACGGCTTTTATCTGCATACGACCAAACCGATCCTCCGCAACGGGGTTCAGCTCGGAAGTGTCACGACGGAGCAGCCGGCAACGATCCTGACCCGCCTAAGTACCAGTACCGCGCAAGGGGGAGAATCCGGCGAAGTGGGGTTGTGTGCACTCTCAACGAACCGGCTAGCCTGCTTTCCGACACGGTTCCGCGCTCAGCCCTACTTTGCCGAGAGCCCCCAGGGGGATAAGCCCTTTCCGATGAGCCGGGCCATTGAAGGGGAGATCGGTATGACCAAAGTCTTGGACCTCAAGCGCAACCGGGTACTGGCGGCCTACCGCCCGGTCGGCACCATCGGTTTGGGGATGGTCATGAAGATCGATCTGGCCGAGATCTATCGTCCCATCCGCAAGGGCCTGGAGATCATCCTGCCCACGCTGATCCTGCTGGTCGCGGCGGGAGCCTGGCTCCTGCGCTGGCGGATCAAACCCATTGTCGCGCAGATGACGGCCACGCAAAGGGCCGTGGTCGATAGCGAGAATCGCTTCCGGATCGCCTGCGAATCGGGCCTGGATGCCTTCATGATTCTTGAGGCCATACGTTCGACCGATGGCACCCTCATCGACTTTCAGCTGAGCTACCTGAACCGCAATGCCGAGAAGCTACTCGGCAAGACACGCACCGAAATCTTGCATCAGCCGCTGCGCGAGGCGGTGCCACAACTTTTTGCAGGCGGCTGGATGGAACGCTACCGGAGGGTGGTGGAAAGCCAGCGCCCAAGCGATGCGGAATTGCGCATCGAGCTCAGAGAAGGCTCAGCCTCCTGGCTCTTGCAGCACATCGTGCCCCTGGGTGATGGGATTGCGGTGACGATGACGGATATCGGTGAGCGCAAACGGCTCGAGGAAACTCTGCGTCAGATGGCGCAGACCGATCCACTCACCCTGCTGCCCAATCGCGCATTGTTTCTCGATCGCCTCGAGCGCGCCATGCTGAGGACGCGAAGTGACAATGAGATGCTTGCGGTTCTCGCCATCGACATCGACCGATTCCAGGCCCTGAACTGGGACTACGGCCATTCGAGCGGCGATGCGGTGCTGAAGATCTTCGCCAGCCGCCTGACCGAGGCGATCCGCATCGAGGATACTGCCGCACGCATCGGTGCGGACCAGTTCGGCATCATTCTCGAACGCCTGGGCAGCCGTAGCCAGGCCTTTAGCTCCGCCGAGTCGCTGCTCGCTGCCCTCAGGCAAGAGGTCGCTCTGAACGACCATGCCCTGCACATGTCCGCAAGCATCGGGATCGCCTTGTTTTCGGGACAGAGCACGACTGCGGCGGCACTGCTAGACGGTGCGACTGCCGCCGTAGCCAAGGTCAAGGAGCGCGGCGGAAACCACTACTTCGCGGCCGAGGCTCTCCACTCGCCCTCCTAGTCAGTCGGAACCTGCCGGTGTTCCGGAAAGTCGCAGGCGCCGCCAGATCTCCTTGCAGCTGGCTGCCTGGTTCATCGTATAAAAGTGCAGGCCCGGTGCCCCGCCATCAAGGAGGCGCTCGCACAGCGCCGTGACGACGTCGAGCCCGAAGGCGCGGATTGACGCAGTGTCGTCTCCGAATGCACGGAGCCGCTCGTCGATCCAGCGCGGCATCTCGATGGCCGATTTCTCGGCAAATCCCCGTAACTGCATGTAATTGGTGATCGGCATGATGCCGGGCACAATGGGGATGCTCACCCCTAACGCCCGCACGTCCGCGACGAAGCGGAAGTACGCATCGGGATTGAAGAAGAACTGCGTGATCGCGGAATCAGCGCCCTCCTTGACCTTCCTCGCGAAGGCGGCCATGTCCTCCTTTGGGGAGCGGGATTGCGGATGGAATTCCGGGTAGGCGGCCACTTCGATATGAAACGCCCGACCGGTCTCCGAGCGGATGAACGCCACCAGGTCGCTTGCATGTCGCCAGGAGCCAGCGCCCCCCAGACCAGCTCCCGATGGCAGGTCCCCTCGTAGAGCGACCAGTCGGGTGATACCCATGTCGCGATAGGCGGCAAGGAGTTCACGCACGGACTCGCGGGAGGCGCCTACGCACGACAGGTGAGGGGCGACTTCATGACCATCGGCGCAGAGGGCCTTCACAGTGGCAAGAGTCCCCTCGCGCGTGCTCCCTCCCGCTCCGAAGGTTACCGAGAAGAACTTCGGTCTCAGCACGGCAAGCTCTCCCCAGACCGATTGCAGCTTCTGCGAGCCTTCAGGGGTTCGCGGCGGGAAGAACTCAAAACTGTGAGTCTGTTGCGCGGTCATCGATCGAGGGTCCTCTTAGCTGCGCTCACGGCCCAACAGAATCGCCGAGAGCAGCCACGACACGATGCTGTAGACGATCGCACCAAAGACGCCCGACCAGAATCCAGCGACATGAAAACCGGCGATAAACGAACCGACGAACCAGAAGAGCAGCCCATTGATGACAAAGATGAATAGACCCAGAGTCAACAAGGTGACGGGCAGCGTCAGGAGCACCAGGACCGGCCTTAGGACGGTATTGACGAGGCCGAGGATCAAGGCCGCCACGAGAGCCGTGATGAAGCTATCCACCGAAATGGACGGCAAGACGTACGGCACGGCGAGCAATGCAACCGCGTTGATGAACCAGACGAGCAGGATGCGCATGGTTAGCCCCTAAAGAATGGTGCAGCAGCACGCGCCGCGGCAGCGAGGCGCGCGGCGCGATACCCCGGAATCATCCTAGTAGCGGTAGGTGTCCTTCTTGTAAGGCCCTGTGACGTCCACGCCGATGTAGCTGGCCTGTTCTGGGGAGAGCTCGGTGAGCATCGCTCCCAGTTTGGTCAACTGAAGCCGGGCGACCTTCTCGTCCAGGTGCTTCGGCAGAGTGTAGACGCCGACCGGATACTGCTCGTGCTTGGTCCACAGTTCGATCTGCGCGATCGTCTGATTGGCGAAGGAGGAGGACATCACATAGCTTGGATGTCCGGTGCCACAGCCCAGATTCACGAGTCGACCCTTCGCCAGCAGAATGATGCGCTTGCCATCCGGGAAGATGACGTGGTCGACCTGCGGCTTGATCTCGTCCCACTCGTACTTCTCAAGCGAGGCCACGTCGATCTCGTTGTCGAAGTGTCCGATATTGCAGACGATCGCCTGATCCTTCATACGCAGCATGTGCTCGTGGTTGATCACCTTGTAGTTTCCCGTGGCGGTCACGAAGATGTCCGCCTTGTCCGCCGCGTAGTCCATCGTGACGACGCGGTAGCCTTCCATGGCCGCCTGCAGCGCACAAATCGGATCGATCTCAGTGATCCAGACCTGGGCCGACAGCGCCCTGAGCGCCTGCGCCGAGCCCTTGCCGACGTCACCGTATCCGGCGACCAAAGCAATCTTGCCTGCGATCATGACGTCGGTGGCACGCTTGATGCCGTCGACCAGCGACTCTCTGCAGCCGTAGAGATTGTCGAACTTCGACTTGGTGACGGAATCGTTGACATTGATCGCCGGAAAGGCGAGACGTCCCTCCTCGTGCATCTGGTAGAGACGATGGACACCCGTCGTGGTTTCCTCGGTGACGCCACGAATCTGGGCGAGCCGCACGGAGTACCACGTCGGATCGATTGCGAGTTTGGCCTTGATCGCAGCGTAGAGGACCTCTTCTTCCTCGCTCGTGGGTTGCGACAAAATGGAGCTGTCATTTTCGGCGCGTGCGCCAAGGTGGAGCAGAAGCGTCGCATCGCCTCCGTCATCGAGAATCATGTTGGAGAAGCCGCCATCGGGCCACTCGAAGATCTGGTGCGTGAACGCCCAATACTCCACCAGAGATTCGCCCTTGTAGGCGAACACCGGTGTGCCGGTTTCGGCGATCGCCGCCGCGGCGTGATCCTGCGTCGAGAAGATATTGCAGGAGGCCCAACGCACGTTGGCTCCCAGGGCCTGGAGGGTCTCGATCAGTACGGCCGTCTGAATCGTCATGTGCAACGATCCGGTAATCCGCGCGCCGCGCAGCGGCTGGCTCTGAGCGTACTCCTTGCGGATCGCCATGAGACCGGGCATCTCGGTCTCGGCTATGCGAATTTCCTTGCGCCCCCAAGCGGCAAGCGCAAGATCGGCAACATGAAAATCGGACTTCTGGGAATGAATGGGGTTGAGGACTGCGGCGTTCATCACGCCCTCCTTTCTTTCGAAAAAAGTTCGTGAGCGCCGTTGCGGGACCAACGCCAAGCCTGGCAAGATTTGGAAACCTTGTCGCAACGCTCCTTGGCGAAAAAGGATTCTACCGCAAATGAACGAGCCGCTGCTAGTCGCGGCATCGCGCTCGGACGGATTCTGCCGATTCCACTACCCCTCTGCACCGAGCATCGAGCCGCCAGGCGAATCGGGGTCTACGCATGCTGAGTGCATCGACGGGCTCGCGCGGTAATTCGGGCCATCGCGTGGATGTCCGAATCGAGGTGCCTCTGCGCAATTTCCGCCGTAACTGCGCTAAAGATCCGCAGCCAAGCGCCCTTCTGAGATGCGCCCGAAGCGCTTGGCACGCCTCAGATTCCAGCCGCCGCGCGCAGGGCCTCGACCTTGTCAGTAGCCTCCCACGTGAACTCCGGCTCGTTGCGTCCGAAGTGTCCATAGGCCGCTGTCTTTTCGTAGATCGGGCGCAACAAATCCAGCATTTGGACGATTCCCTTGGGGCGCAGGTCGAACTGTTCCTGTACGAGCCTGGAGATCTGCTCATCGGAGATCTTGCCGGTCTGCTCGGTGTAGACGGTGACATTGATGGGCTTGGCCACCCCGATTGCGTAGCTCACTTGAACCTGGCACTGGCGCGCAAGTCCCGCGGCCACGACGTTTTTCGCGACGTAGCGCGCCGCGTAAGCTGCCGAGCGATCGACTTTGGAGGGATCCTTCCCCGAAAACGCGCCGCCGCCATGGGGCGAGGCGCCACCGTAGGTGTCTACGATGATCTTGCGTCCCGTCAAGCCGCAATCTCCATGCGGGCCGCCGATCACGAACCGGCCGGTGGGATTCACGAGGTACTTGATCTCCCCGCGGATCAGGTCCTTAGGCAGGACTGGCTTGATGATCTCCTCGATCACCGCCTCGCGAATCTTGTCTTGAGTGATGTCGGGGGCGTGTTGGGTGGACAAGACCACGGTATCAATGCTCTGCGGACGTCCATCGACGTACCGAAAGGTCACCTGGGATTTTGCATCGGGCCGCAGCCAGGGCAGGCGACCATCCCGGCGCAACTCGGCCTGGCGTTCGACCAGTCGATGCGCGTAGTAGATTGGTGCGGGCATCAGTTCGGGAGTCTCGTCGCAGGCGTATCCGAACATGAGTCCCTGGTCCCCGGCGCCCTGATTCAGGTAGTCGTCGGAGGCGCGGTCCACGCCTTGGGCGATGTCCGGACTCTGCTTATCATAGGCTACAAGGACGGCACAGCCTCTGTAATCGATGCCGTAGTCGGTGTTGTCGTAGCCGATGCGCTTGATGGTGTCGCGCGCGACCTGGATGTAGTCGACATTGGCGGACGTGGTGATTTCTCCAGCCAGAACAACGAGACCTGTATTGCACAAGGTTTCCGCGGCCACGCGGGAGAACCGGTCCTGGGTGAGGATGGCATCGAGGATGGCATCGGAGATCTGGTCGGCAACTTTATCCGGATGACCCTCAGATACCGACTCGGACGTGAACAGAAAATCGGATGACATTATCTCTCCTGTGACGGGATTCAAACTCGCGCTGGGCCGCTAGCGGGACCGCCACAACAGCTGGGGAGACGGACGACGCTTTAGCGGAGATCAAGGCGCGCGGGATGGCACGCAAACCCGGACCCGCCCCGCAAGTTGTCAATTAACCTGGCAAGTCCACTGATGATCGAGGGTATGATACCGCGTCTTTGTGCTCGATGCAGCGCGCCAAGGCCCCCTCGATCTGGACCGGACTGCTTTCGCACCCCATTGTGTTCCTCTTTCTGTTCCGACTACTGTCCCGGCTGCCTCTGGGCACGCTGCATGGTCTTGGAGCAGTCCTGGGTCGAACCGTAGCGTGGGCTGCACCCTCCTACCGCAGCACGCTGCGCGCCAATCTCGCCCAGGCTGGCATTACCGATCCGGCCGTGGCAGACCGCGCCGCGGCCGAGATGGGCAAGAGCATCCTCGAGTTGCCCTACATCTGGCTGCGACCGGCAGCCGAGCTCATCCCACGCATCACGCCTGTTGATTGGCATCTGGTCGAGGCCGCACGGGCAAGCCAACGCGGCGTGATCTTCCTCACTCCTCACCTGGGATGCTTCGAGGTCACCGCGCAGTATTTCGTGTTGGCCACGCCCGACAAGGCTCCTCTCACGGTGCTCTACAGGCCGCCCCGCAAGTCAGCCCTTCGACCACTGATCGAGACAGGGCGTGCGCGCGGCAACCTAAGGCCCGTACCGGCCAACCTCGCAGGTGTACGGCAGCTGTTTCGGGCGCTGCGGCGCGGCGAGGCGATCGGCTTGCTGCCCGATCAGGTCCCCAGCGAAGGCGAGGGCGTCTGGGCGCCCTTCTTCGGCCGGCCGGCCTACACCATGACGCTGCCCGCCAAGCTGCAGCAGATGACCGGGGCGACGCTGTTGCTCGCCTGGGGAGAACGACTGTCAAAGGGCCGCGGATGGATGCTGCGCATCTTCCCATTCGAGGATGTGCTCGGCGGAACGGCTGAGACGCAGGCCACCCAGATCAACCGGGCCATGGAAAAGCTGATCCGTATCGCCCCGGATCAGTACTTCTGGGGCTACAACCGCTACAAGAAACCCAAAGGGGTCGAGGCCCCGCCGATGCATCCATGACGCGGTTTGCGCTTTGGCTGCTCAAAGGACTCGGCCGATTGCCGCTGCGCTGGGTCAGGGGGCTCGGCGGGGCGTTGGGGGCGTTGTTTTATCTCGTCAGCGCCGAACGCCGCAGTGTCGCCCTGACTAACGTCGGGCTGTGTTTTCCCGAGCTGAGCCCCCCGGAACGTCGCCAGCTCGCACGCGCCCACTTTGGGGTATTCGCCCAAGCGCTCTTGGACCGGGGATTTCTCTGGTGGGGCACGCCGAGCTTAATCCAGTCACGGGTGCGCTGGGTCGACTTTCATCACTTCGAGGCCGCCCGAACGCGAGGCCCGGTGATCCTGCTTGCACCGCACTTTGTCGGTCTCGACGCCGGCGGTGTCCTGGCGACCTTGACGTGGCGTCTCGTCTCGATCTATTCGAACCAAAAAAATCCGGAGTTCAACCGGGCCGTGCTGGAGGGGCGCAGCCGCTTTAACAGTCCCGTCCTTCTCTCGCGTCAAGACGGCGTGCGCGGCGCACTGAAGGCCTTGCGAGAAGGGCTGCCGTTTTACTATCTCCCGGACATGGACTTTGGCGCCCGGGACGCGATCTTCGTGCCCTTTTTCGGCGTGCCCGCGGCGACCGTGACGGCCGTGCCGCGCTTGGCCCGACTGGCTGATGCACTCGTGGTGCCCTGTGTGACGCGCATGACTCCGATGGGCTACGAAGTGCGACTTTATCCGGCTTGGGAGAACTTCCCAGGAGGGGACGTGGTTTTGGCAACCGAACGGCTCAACGCGTTCATCGAGGCTCGGGTGCGCGAGATGCCTGAGCAGTACCTGTGGACCCACAAACGCTTCAAGACCCGTCCTCCTGGCGAGGCACGCGTTTATGCCCGCTAGCCTGAATACCCCAGGCGGTCGTCCCAGAACGCCGCGCGGCTCCGGTACACTAACGGGGCCGATCGCGGTGCGACCTGTGGCATGGGCAGAAGTCCAAGAGCCGCGCCGAACGGTCGCTGTTGCGCCCGTCGAAACGGACAGATGATGCCAAGCAGACGCGTGAACAAGATCCCCTTTACCAAGATGCACGGCGCTGGTAACGACTTCGTGGTCATTGACGCGACCCGGCAACGTATCGTACTGAATGGCGCCCAACTGCGGGCCATTGCAGATCGACGCCGCGGTGTGGGGGCGGACCAGATTCTCTTCATCGAGCCCGCACCGGCCAGCCCACCGGGCGAGACGCCCGTCGATTTCACCTATCGGATCTTTAACGCCGATGGTGGTGAGGTCGAGCAATGCGGCAATGGCGCTCGGGCCTTCGCGCGCTTCGTGCACGAGAAGGGACTCGCGAAGCACAATCCGATCCGGGTCTCGACCCTGGGTGGGATCATCGAACCGCATCTCGAGGAAGATGGTTCGGTGACGGTCGATATGGGTGCGCCCCGCTTTGAGCCGGCAGCGGTTCCCTTCGATCCGAGGGGCCTGGAGCATCGTCGCGTGGGCGCCGTCGACTGGTGGGATCTCGAAGTCCGCGATGGGATACGGGCGGTTGCCGTGGTCTCGATGGGCAATCCGCATGTCGTGCAGATCGTCGAGACCGTCGACTTGGCCCCCGTCGGTAGCGAAGGCCCCTTGCTAGAATGCCACGAACGCTTCCCGCAGCGCGTTAACGCCGGATTCGTGCAGATTGTCGGCCCGACTGAAATCCGGCTGAGGGTATGGGAGCGTGGCGCGGGAGAAACCCTGTCCTGCGGGACCGGGGCTTGTGCCGCAGCGGTGTTGGGGATTCTTTCGGGCCGGCTCGACGCCGCGGTCACCGTCCATACCCGGGGGGGGGATCTACGCATCGTCTGGGACGGGCCTGGCCGTGTGGTCAGGATGAATGGCCCCGCCGTGGCGGTGTTCGACGGGGAACTCGACCTCAGCGCGCTGGGGGCCTGATAGATGATGCCATTGCCAAGAGGAAGATCACGTCGATGAATGCCCAGGATGTCGCCGATTACCTGCAGTCCCACCCCGAGTTTTTTGATCAGTACGCCGAACTGCTCAACGCCGTGAGTCTGCCGCATCCGCATGGAGGTCGCGCGATTTCGCTGTCGGAGCGGCAAATGCTGACGCTGCGCGATAAGAATAAGGCACTTGAATTGCGCCTGGCTGAACTGGTGCGTTTCGGACAGGAGAACGATGCGATCCTCGACCGGCTGCAGCGCTGGACGAGGGGACTTCTACTGCAACGCAATACGCGCCTGCTCCCCGATGCGCTGACCACTTCGCTCGCGGAGATCTTTGCGATCCCGAGCATCGCCCTGCGCATCTGGGAAGCCGCCGACGATTTCGCCGATCTGCCGGTAGCGCAGGCCGTCCCGGTCGACGTGATCAGTCTGGCGAACCAATTGCGCGAACCCTACGTCGGCGCCCTCACCGAGGTCCACGCCTGTGTGCGGCCCCTCCTGGAGTATCTGCAGATCCAGTCCATTGCTCTCTTACCGCTCAGGCGCGGTGCTTCGCCGCAGCCTTTCGGACTCTTGGTCATGGCTTCCTCGGATCCACGGCGCTTTCATGGCGGCCTGGGCACCGAAGTGCTCTCGCGCGTCGGCGAGATAGCCAGTGCAGCCCTGACCCGGCTTCTTGCCTAGCCATGATCGAGCCCCTCGAGCTGGCCCTGATCGAGGACTACCTGCGGTACCTCGCCGTGGAACGCAAGCTCGCGGCGCTCACCATCACGAGCTATCGGCATGACCTGGGCGTGTTGGCCCAATTTGCCGCCCAGGAACCTAATCCTGTCCCGTTGGCCTCTTTGGAGCAGCACCAGATCCGACGCTACGCCGTGCTCCTGCACGGTCGCGGCCTGTCCGGACGGGCGATCGCCCGCGCGCTCTCGGCTTGGCGCACCTTCTATTCCTGGCTAGGTCGGGAACGCAGCATCCCCGCCAACCCGGTCGCTGACGTACGCGCTCCCAAGACCTCCCGACGGCTGCCCAAGGCCCTGTCGCCGGACCAGGCCGTCCAGCTGGTGTCGACTCCCGTGGCCGAAGGACTGGCCGGAGCGCGCGATCGGGCCATCTTCGAGCTCTTCTATTCATCAGGACTGCGCCTGTCCGAGCTGGTCAGTCTGGACGTTAACTACCATCAGGACCGGGGCTACCGCTCTCTGGGCTGGCTCGACCTGGATGCCGCCGAGGTGACCGTGATGGGCAAGGGGGGCAAGCGCCGGACGGTTCCCGTCGGCGCTCCGGCGCGGGCCGCGCTTTCGGACTGGCTCAAACTGCGCGTCGCCTGGGTGGCTCTGGATCCCCACGCGCTGTTTCTTTCGGCACGGGGCGCAAGGCTCTCGGCGCGCACGATCCAACATCGCCTGAAGGCCCATGCGCTGCGGGTGGGTATAGCGGCCCAGGTCCATCCGCACGTGCTGCGCCACTCGTTTGCCTCTCATCTATTGCAATCCAGCGGTGACCTGCGCGCAGTCCAGGAATTGCTCGGACACGCGAGCATCGCGGCGACCCAGATCTACACGAGCCTGGATTTCCAGCGACTTGCCGCAGTCTATGATGCTACCCACCCCCGGGCGCGCAAGGTTCCGGGGTCTGGCTAGACGAGCCCCCAGCGGCCGGCTCGCTATAATCGTTCTTTTGAAGCCCAAGCGGGCCCGTGCGAGAGCCCGTGCGTGCCAGAGCCAATGTCCTCACAACAAGCTGATTTGATCGAAGCCATCGGGGCCAGCCTCGCCGTGGTCGTCCCGCCTGAAGAACTCGAGGCCGCCCGCATCAAGGTCGTCTTGGAGCGACCCAAGATCGCAGAGCATGGCGATTTTGCCTGCAACATCGCCATGCAGCTTGCGCGTGGCTTAAAGCGCAACCCCCGCGGATTGGCTGAAGCGATCGTGGCCGAACTGGGCCGCTCGCCGAAGTCTGCCGCCTTGATCGCCACGGCCGAAGTGGCCGGTCCCGGTTTCATCAATCTGCGACTGCGCCCGGCTGCCAAGCAGGAGGTCGTCGCTCGCATCCTCGCGCAGGGAGATGCCTTCGGCCGCAGCGCGCGGGGCCGTGGTGAAAAAACCCTCATCGAATACGTCTCGGCCAATCCGACCGGTCCCTTGCATCTGGGCCACGCCCGCCAAGCCGCCCTGGGCGACGTCTTGGCGTCCGTGCTCGAGGCGCAAGGCTATGCGGTGACGAGGGAGTTCTACTATAACGACGCGGGCGAGCAGATCGCCAATCTGAGCGCGTCGGTGCATGCGCGCCTCGCGGGCCTTGTCCCAGGAGACCCCGGCTGGCCGCCTCTGGCCTACAACGGCGAGTATGTCGCCGATATTGCGCGGGCATACAACCAAAGGCAGTGCGTGACCGCCGACGATCGCAGCTTCACCGCCTCAGGAGACCCCGAGGATCTTGCTGCAATCCGCGAGTTTTCGGTGGCCTATATGCGCCATGAGCAGGACCTTGATCTGCGCGCGTTTGGCGCGCGCTTTGACAATTATTTCCTCGAGTCCTCGCTCTATCGCGACGGCAAGGTCGACGAGGTCGTGGTCGCCCTCATCGGGGCGGACAAGACCTACGAGATGGATGGGGCCCTGTGGCTAAAAACCACCGAGAGTGGCGACGACAAGGACCGCGTGATGCGCAAGTCCAATGGGTCATACACCTACTTCGTGCCGGACATCGCATACCACATCAACAAGTGGCAGAGGGGCTTTCGGAAGGTCATCAACGTGCAGGGTTCGGACCATAAGAGCACCGTCGACCGGGTGCGTGCCGGACTGCAGGGGGTCAATCTGGGCATTCCAGAAGGGTATCCGGGCTATGTCCTGCACAAGATGGTCCGTGTCGTGCGCGGCGGAGAGGAAGTCAAGCTGTCCAAGCGCGCGGGCGACTACGTGACCGTGCGCGATTTGATCGATTGGGCCGGGCGCGACGCGGTCCGGTTCTTCCTCGTTAGCCGCAAGGCCGATACTGAGTTCACCTTCGATATCGATCTGGCACGTTCGCAATCCGAGGAGAATCCGGTCTACTACATTCAGTATGCCCACGCGCGCGTGTCCTCCGTGCTGGCGCAATGGCAAGAGCGCGAGAGTGGCAACCTGAATCAATTGTTGACTGTCGATCTCGAGCCCCTTAACACACCGCGGGAAGCGGCGCTGCTGCGGCGTCTCTCGGAGTATCCCGAGGTGCTCGTCGAGGCGGCCGACGAAATGGCCCCCCATCAGATTGCGTTCTACCTGAAAGACTGCGCGGCCGATTTGCACTCCTATTACAATGCGGAGCGAGTATTGGTCGACGATGAGAGTCTCAAGCGGGCCCGGCTTGCCTTGCTGCTGGCCACGCGCCAGGTCTTGCGCAATGGTTTGGCACTCTTGGGTGTATCCGCGCCAGACAAAATGTAGTCAGGAGAATTCTGCATGACAGTATCAGCGGCCCCGCAACGGGGCAACGCGCTCGTCGGCTTCATCATCGGCCTGGTGTTGGGTCTGGGTATCGCGGTTGCCGTGGCCCTCGTCGTCACGAAGGCACCCATTCCCTTCATCAACAAGCTCGCGCATGCTCCAGATGCGCCGACGGCTGAACCCACGAAGCTGCCCGATCCGAACCGCTCGCTCTATGCCAAGGACGTGCAACTGCCTGCCGATTCGGGACCGGCGCCCGCCAACACGGCGGCCGCGAACAGCCCCACCCCGAGCGCGGTGCCGGGGATCGCATCAGCCACGAACGCGGCGCACTCGGGCGAGAAGGTGGCCGTCATTGACAAATCCCGGCCCGATGTCCCCGAGGGCAAGCCCGCCTTCCTGCAGGCAGGCGCTTACCGGACCGAAGACGATGCAGAGAACATGCGTGCCAAGCTCGCCCTGCTCGGATTCGAGGCAGCGATCTCTCCTGCCGATCGCGATGGTGCCTCCGTGTTCCGCGTCCGGCTTGGCCCTTATACACGGATCGACGATTTGAACCGCGTACGACAGCGCCTGGCCGAAAACGGCATTGATGCGAACGTTGTGCCGCCACCGAAGTCAACTCCCTAGGTGCGCCGCGCGTTCCCTTCGCGTGAGTCTTGCGCCGTCGAACCCGAGAACCGCTCCTTTCAGCAGAGTCCCCAACCATGAAAATCTCCGCTTCAGCACGCCGACCCAGCCCGCTTGCGCCAGCCACCCTTTTGCTGCGCCAACTCTTCTGCGCGTTGTGTCTTGCCGCGCTGGCAGTCGCCGTTCATGCACAAGCCCCAAGCGCGCCGCCCGTCGAAGGTCGCGACTACACGCGCCTCGACCCACCGCAGCCGCGAGAGGCCGCAGGGAAGGTTGAAGTCGTCTTCTTCTTTGGCTACTGGTGCCCGCATTGCAACGAATTTGATCCAGGATTCACCGACTGGTCCAAGAAACAGGCCGCCGACGTGAACATCCGCCACGTTCCCATCGCATTTGCCGACAATCAGGTCCCTCTGCAGCGTCTTTACTACGTTCTCGACAGCCTCGGCAAGGAATCCGAGCTGCGCTCGAGGGTCTTCGCGGCCATCCACAATGACCATAATCCCCTGAACACGATCGAACTGCAGACGGCCTTTGCGCAGCAGAACGGCATCGATCCGAAGAAATTTGCGGACCTCTACAATTCCTTCTCGGTCCAAACCAAAGTCCGCCAAGCCACCCAGATGGCACAGAACTACGGTGTCGATGCCATTCCGTTTGTCACCGTCGATGGCAAGTATCATCTTGGCGAGCAGCGCAATGCGTTCAATATTCTCGACTACCTCGTTGCCAACGAGCGCAAGGGGATCGTCGCGGGCAAGACCTAGCCCAAGGCCAGGGCATCTCGCTGTTCCGAGCCCAGGCGCGCGATGCAAATCGGCGTGAACCCAACTGCGAGTACAGTGGGCGCGCCGTGGCCCAGCCCGGAACGCAAGCCCGGCAGGGCAAGGAGTGGTCCCCTCGCGTCGCAGTCGAGGCAGCGCCTCCTCGATCCGACGGCCGACCCCGCAACGCTGCTGCGCCTGGCCAGGGCACTCGTTGGACAGGCCCCGACGGGCGTCCTCGAGGAGCCACACCGAAACAAGAGGCGCTGATGGCCGGGGCCACTTCGCAGGACGGCGTTGCGCATCCTCCCGAATCGGATCTGAGGGACGCCCTTGGAACTCAACATAGGCCGGATCCGAACGCCCGCATCGTCTGCCTTGTCCCCTCTCTAACGGAACTGCTCTGCGAGCTCGGTCTTGCGGGGTTGATCGTCGGACGCACTGGCTATTGCATCCATCCGGCGCATGTCGTAAAGCGCATCGCGAAGGTCGGCGGGACCAAGCAGGTCAATCTCGAGAAGATTCGTCGTTTGGCTCCCTCGCACCTGATCGTGAACATTGATGAGAACGAGAGGCCCACCGTCGAGGCGCTCGCGGAGTTTGTTCCGCACGTGGTCGTCACGCACCCCCAAGCACCGCTCGACAATCTGGCGCTGTACCGGTTCTTTGGGGCCCTCTTTGGCGCACGCGCGCGCGCCTTGGCCCTGTGCCAGGCGTTTGAGACCGCGTGGTCCCGGATCCCCGCGGTGGGCCTGCCCGTTCGGCCGGTCCTCTACCTCATCTGGAGAGATCCCTGGATGACCGTCGCACCGGACACCTATATCGGCAACATGCTCGCCTGCATCGGCTGGCATCAGCTTCCCGTCGACGCGCCAGCGCGCTATCCGAAGATCGACTTAGAGAGTCTCGGGGGTCGCGCGGACATCGTCCTGCTCTCAAGCGAGCCCTATCGCTTCACGCAAGCCGACCGCCATGACGTCCAGTCGATATTGCCAGGCTGCGATGTCCGCCTCGTCGATGGCGAGATGCTGTCTTGGTATGGCAGCCGCGCCATCGCAGGTCTGGACTACCTCGCGCAACTGGCCGAGGTGCCCGGCTCCACAAAACGTTAGAGGCTCGAATGAGGGCTGCTGCCCGAGAACCGATTCCTTACAGCACGTAGCGCGCGAGATCCTCGCTTTCGGAGAGCTCGCCAAGTCGTTCATCAACAAAGTTCGCGTCGATCGTCACTGTCCTGCCGCTCGAGGCTGCCGCTTCGAAAGAAAGGTCTTCGAGAAGGCGTTCCATGACCGTATAGAGCCG
>CAJCID010000303.1 GCA_903970305.1 Rhodospirillales bacterium
CAGGTCCGGAATCCAGTTGGCCGTGTTCATGTCGTGGGTACGGCGCCGGTCGTCACCAGTGTTCTTGCGCAACTCCAGGAATTCCTCAATATCGAGGTGCCAGGTCTCCAGATAGCAGCAGACGGCACCCTTGCGCTTGCCCCCGTTGTGCGCCAATCCGGCGCTCGTCTGGTAGCTGGGCGTGCCCTCGACCTTCAGATCGAACACGAACGGGACCGGGGCTATGGCCTCGACGTCGCGTACTTTGGAATAGACGGCGCCTTGAAATTCGATCCAATCCTTCTTCGCAAGTGACGGGCACCCCAACCGCTGGGCGAGCGGTGGAACTGCAGGAATGTTCAACTGGAAGACGCGCTGCGATCCACTGGCCGGGTGAACGGCGGCTCCGATCCGGGGTGCCGCATTCGGCTCCTGTCGTTCCCGATAGGTTCCCGTGATCGGCACGCGCATGCGCAAGAGCTGATACCGTACCCCCTGGGCGAGCGCACGCGAAGTCGTCGACAGGGAAATGGCCTTCCCATCACCGATCTCGCCTGCGGTCTCAATCAGGCCCTGCAACAAAGAGAGTGTTTGGGAGCGGGGCAAATGGGCAAAGCGAGGGGCGATCCGGCGGTTGCCGAGCGCGTCGAACAAGTCCGAACGCGCAAAAGGCAGCGCCGCGTCCGGTAGGCCCAGCGCCAGCCCCGAGGTCCCTTCCCGTAACGCACTCTTGCCCGCTCCGAACCGGATCTCCAGATCGCGCTGCTGACCGCGACCGGCAACAAAGGTGATCCCTCTTTGCGCGAGGTAGCTCTCGACGAACTGAAAGTGGGTATCGCCTGCGGAATTGCCTCCGACCACCCATTCCGTACGGGCAGAGTCCAGGTCGCCCGCGGCGAGCAGAATGCCGTACAGGCGGGCGTCCTCGTCCGACAGCCCCGCAGGCACGATCTCCGTAGGGATCACGAAGGCGACGTAGTCGCCCTGCTGCAGCTCACCGGCGTCAATCCAGTTTGGCCTCAGCTTACCCTTGGCAAGCCAATGTGCGGTCCGCTCGGCGCCCTGATCGACGGGCAGCCCCTTGAGCGCAAAGAGGGGGTGGCCCGCCGTCACACGCAAAGGCTCAAGGGCATGCTCCACATCGACCGAGACCATCGGGTCGGCCTGATTGTAGGTCAGATGCTCGACGACCTCGCGATAGTCGCCGTGCTCGGTCAGCACCAGGTCGCCCGCTCGCAGATCACGGATCGGGCGCGCCCCGTCGCCAGTGAACACTTCCGTCTCGGGAGCAAAGCACTGGTTCACCGCCACGGCCGTATCGTTGACCACCTTCAGGAACGGCACCACTCCCTGGGACTCTCCGTTGGTGCCCTTGATGTGCGATCCCATCGCGCGCACCGGAGTCCAGTCATTGCCAAGGCCGCCCGCATACTTGGCCAAGAGGGCATTTTCCTTGATGGATTCGTAAATGCCGTCCAGATCGTCAGAGACCGTGGTGAGATAGCACGAGGACAGCTGCGAATGGCGGGTGCCTGCATTAAAGAGCGTGGGCGTCGAGCTCATGAAGTCAAAACGCGACAAGATCTCATAGAACTCGACGGCCCGCGCCTCGCGGTCGATCTCGTTCAAAGCCAGACCCATCGCCACGCGCATAAAGAACGCCTGGGGCAACTCGATGCGGCGGCCGTCCTTACTGAAATCGTCATTACGATCGATGAGGAAGTAGCGGTCATAGAGGGTCTGCAGTCCGATATAGTCGAACTGCAGGTCGCGGCGTGCATCGAGCGCCGCCCCCAGCTTCGCCAGATCGTACTGGGCGAGACGTTCATCGAGCAGTTCGACGTCGATCCCACGCTTGATGAACTTTGGGAAGTACTGAGCATACCGGCTGCGCATGGCCGCCTGGTCCACCTCCTCTTGCAGCACCTCCCTGCGCACGGTGTGCAAGAGCAGCCGTGCGGTCACCTTGCTGTAGGCGGGATCGTTCTCCAGCTGCGAACGGGCCGCAAGGATGGCCGACTTATGAACCTCCTCGATCGGCACGCCATCATAGAGATTCTTAATGGTCTCCGAGACGATCACATCGGGACTGACGAACTCCGTCAGTCCCTCGCATGCAGCCTCGATCAAGGCCCGGATACGCGCCGGGTCGAAGGGCACACGCATACCATTTTCGACGACATGGAGCTGGGCCACTCCTGCACCATCACTGTCCTTGCGCATCTGGGCCCGTTCCTGTGCCCGGCGCTCGCGATACAGGACGTAGGAGCGCGCCACTTCATGCTCTCCAGCTCGCATCAAGGCAAGCTCGACCTGATCCTGGATATCCTCGATATGCACCGTTCCGCCCGATGGCATGCGTCGCATCAATGATCCAACCACACCTGCGGTGAGTTGCTCGACGACCTCGCGGATGCGTGCCGAGGCCGCGCCCTGTCCGCCGTTGACGGCCAGGAAGGCCTTCGTCAAGGCGATTGAGATCTTGGCCGGCTCGAATCCCACCACCGCGCCGTTGCGACGAATCACCTTGAAGTCGGAGAACTCGGTGCGGCCACTAGGCAGCCCGCCCGCATGCACTGGTGAGCCAGCAGATGGCAGAGGATTGGATGGGCCGGCGGCCGTCTGATTAGACCATTGCATGGATACCTCCGAATTTGTATTTCTTGGAACCAATGGATAGCAAGTCGCCCGGATCGAGCGCCTGGCCCTCTACCGGGTAAGCCGATTCAGGGCACAGGCACGTCCGGCCGCTAACCGCGACGCCACGGGTTGGATGACAACGGGACCAAGACTGAGTCGGATCACTGCAATGGGGCGACAGCAACGCTGCCCTACCGTCTCAATCATGTCTTGGATACCACCTTGGAAGTTTGTATTGACCCACTATAGGTAGTGGATGAGCACCCTCTGGGTACTAATTGTAGTAGGCGCGGGTCCTCAACGCAAGATTTTTTTCCCGTTGAATCATCCACAATCCATCCACAGGGTGAGCCCTGTTCTGCACAGGAAGTACACAGGCCATGCACAGGAAATCCACAGGTTCGGACCCTCCCGAAGTCACTGCCCGGACTTCTGGGCGGCGCGCTAGTCCGCTGTCGGCGCAGCTAGACTGACCGGATGCGGCGCAGCGGGACCCTGCCCCCATCGAGGAAGGCATGCCAGTCGAAACCGGGCCCCGGGTCGGTCTTTCGTCCGGGAGCGATCTCGCTGTGTGCCGCTGCGGCAACCAGTGGGTAGCGCTCTAAGAGCGCATGGCTCAGCTCGATGAGCGTAGCGTACTGCTGCGCACCAAAGACGCTGCCCTCAAGCCCCTCCAGTTCGACCCCGATCGAGAAGTCATTGCAGACCTTGCGCCCCTCGAACTCGGATGCCCCCGCGTGCCAGGCTCGCGCGGCACAGGAGACGAACTGCACGAGTTCGCCATCCCGTCGAATGAGGAAATGCGCGGAGACCCTCAGTCCACGAATCGACTGAAAGTAGGGATGCGCATCCCAATCGAGGCGATTGGTGAAGAGATCAAGGATCTCGGGGCCGCCAAACTGGCCCGGAGGCAGGCTGATGCTGTGCACCACCAGCAAGATGGGCTCTGCCCCGTCGGGCCGTTCGTCACAGTTGGGGGAGTCGATCCGGCGGATGCCCGAACACCAACCAGCGGGTCCGAGTTTCATGGTACAGAGCGATTCCGGCAGCGCCCTTTGGGCATTATTGAATATTCAGGCGCTGCATACGGTAGCGCAGTTGCCGAAACGTGATCCCGAGCAGTTCCGCGGCCGCCGTCCGGTTGTAGCGCGTCTGCGCCAACGCCCGTTCAATGACCTCCTTTTCGATGCGATCGAGATGCTCAGGCAGGGTGCCTACGAAACCGAGGACGTTGGGAGCCGCGGCGACCACAGGAACGCTCGGCTCGCCGGTTTGAGCTGCAGCAGCCGGGTCGGCCGAGGGCGCCACGCTCACCGGGGCCGACGCGGGAATCGCCGCTTCCGAGTGGGCAGGGGGCTCGAACGAGGCCAACTGCAGATCCGCCGCATCGATGACGTCCGTCTCGGAGAAGGCACTGGAGCGCTCGAGCACATTGCCGAGCTCCCGCACATTGCCTGGAAACGGATAGGACGCGAGCTTCTCGACGGCAGCATCGGTCAGCACCATGTTCGGCGCCATCTGCTTGAGGATGTGGTGGGCTAACAGGGGAATGTCATCACGTCGGTCACGCAGGGGTGGGATGCGGATGTCGATGACGTTCAAGCGGTAATAAAGATCCTGGCGAAACTTCCCCTGGCTGACCAACTGCGCCAGGTTCTGGTGCGTTGCGCTGACGAGGCGCACATCGAGCTGCTCCTCGCTCATGCCGCCCACACGGCGCACCGATCGCTCCTGGATTGCCCGCAACAGCTTCACTTGCATCTGGAGCGGCAGGTCAGCGACCTCATCCAGAAAGAGCGTGCCGGCACGCGCGGTCTGGAAGTGGCCGTCGCGATCGCTGTCGGCTCCGGTGAAAGCGCCCTTGCGGTAGCCGAAGAACTCAGCCTCCATCAGCTGCTCAGGAATGGCCCCGCAATTGACCGCGACAAAGGGACCGTCGCGGCGGCCGCTGCAGCTGTGAATCGCGCGCGCAACCAACTCCTTCCCGCTACCGGACTCGCCACTGATCGCCACCGGCGCCTGGGACCGGGCGACCCTTCGGATCAGGGCGCGCACGTCGCGCATCGCAGCCGACTCGCCCAGTAGGCGGGCGAGCACATCGGAGTTGCCTGACTCGCCCTTGCCTGAAGAAGCATCCTTGGCCGCGGGCCGCGACCCCGGTCGCTCGGTATTGGCTCGAAACGACTGCACGGCCGCCTGCACGAGATTGCGCAGCTGCTCGAGCGAAACCGGTTTGGACAGGTAGTCAAAGGCGCCCGCCTTCAGGGCCGCGACCGCATTGTCGGTGCTACCAAATGCGGTGATGACGGCAACCAGCGTAGCGGGCAACTCGCGCGCGATCGTCTCGACGAGTTCCATCCCGGAGCCATCAGGCAGCCGCATGTCGGTCAGACACAGCGCATATGAGTTCCGGCCTAAGGACTCCCTCGCCACGGCGACCGTGGCGGCGCTGTCCACGTCAAGACCCATGCGCACGAGGGTGATCTCGAGCAATTCGCGCAGATCCGGTTCGTCGTCCACGACGAGTACCCGGGGGATGGCGCGGGCAGCGCCTTGAGCCGGGCTATTCATCAGTTATCCGATCCGCTTTCAGCACCTTGATCCGCGATTCCTCGTGGGCTTCATCGAGCCATCCGGCTGCGTTGATCACAAACCCTCCCTTCTTGTTCACATCTGCATTCGGCACGTATCCGAGTGTCGCGCCGTTGGCCAGGCACAGCTCGCGCGCCAAATACAGTCCAAGCCCGGTTCCCCTGTGGTGCGTCGTGAAAAAGGGCTCAAACAGGTGCAGGCGGGTCTGCGCGTCGATCCCGGCTCCGTCATCTTGCACGATCAATTCGATCCGGTCCACATTCCGTGGCGGAACCATGGCGCGGGCACGCAGTGCCCGCGCATCGGTCGGCACGACCGGTACCACCACGAGGCTCACGCTGGCATCACCGCCGCTGGCATGCCGTGCGGCATTCTGCAGCAGGTTCATGACGACCTGGCGCAGATGATCGCGATTGAAGTACAGCATCGGCCTGGCGTAGATCGATACGTCGACCGACAGCGGGCTAAATCCCTGGTCCCGACAGAATTCCGCGATAATTTCGCTGAGAAAAGGCTCGAGCTCGACCTCGTCGGCTTGCACCGGACCGCGGCGCGAGAGTTGCAGGATGTTCTCGACGATTCGATCCAGCCTGCGGGTATTGTCCTGCACGATACTGAGCAGCCTGCGCTCGGGCTTCTCCGAAATGCCTTCGCTTAGGAGCGCGCTGGCATGACTGATCGCCGCCAGCGGATTGCGGATCTCATGGGCGATACTGGCTGTCAGTCGCCCCATCGATGCCAGCTTGAGCTGTTGCGCGCGCTCGTCCACCCGCTGCAGGTCCTCCAGGAACACGACATGCCCCCCCGTGGCCTCACTGCCTTGAGCCGAGACGAAGCGCGCTCGCAGTCGTTCAGACCCGATACCCGTCCCTTCCTCCGACTCGGACCCCACGGTCAGTTCGAAGGTCTCCGAGACCGTACTCGGTGATCGCATCCAGGCGAGGAAGTGATCGTGAATCTGGTGGCCGGCCGCGTGATCGCGCCATCCCTGACGGACCAGGATCTCCGGGTGTGCGACCCGGAGCATGCGTGCCGCCGCAGGATTCAAGGCGCTCGGACTGCCATCCTCGGCCAGGATGAGCACGCCGTCTTGCATGTCCGCCACGACCAGGCGGTTGATCTCGATCTGCCGCTCAAGGTCCAAGCCGCGACGTTGCGCGATTTCCTGCTGGGCGATCAAGCGGGCCGCGAGGCGGTTGATCACCAGGGCAATGGCAAAGCAGGCGATCCCATAGAGACCCGCCTCCAAGGTGCTCGCCGAATTCTGGTCGCCCGCGATGTTGCGCACGAGAGTCTCGCCCAGGATCGTGATGGTGGAGGCCGCGGCGAACCCCGCAGCCAGCAAGAGCGGGCTCATGATGGCTGCGCCGGCGATGGGAAGCAAATAGAGGACGGCGATGCCGCCGCGCACGCCGCCACTGGCATGCATGAGGAAGGTGATCGCCGTCAGGTCGAGGATCAGTTGCCCGACCAGTTGCAGATAGAAGCGCTCCTGCCGGGTGATGGCCAGGTAGCTGAACATCAGACCGAAGATGCCGTAGGTGATGACGGTACGCTGGAAGACCTCTGGCCCGGTTGCCCGGAACTCGCCAATGCCCCCCGAGAGCAACAGGGTCAATAACAGCAGGCCGACCACAACGAGTCGGCTCAGGCTGAAGTAGCGCAATGACACCCAATATGACGGGCCTGGATCGGGGAGGTAGCTTCTACTTGGAATCAGCATGGAGCGCGGCTTGCTGGTGTGCGGGACTGCAGAAATGTCGACCATCCCGCGCGCTCGATCCGTCGCCGCGCGGGAAATGGACCCCACAGTAGGCGCATTGCAACATCGGGTCTGCTTCTATTTCGCCCGGCCGGGCAGAAGCTCTTGGCACCACCTTCTTCGTTCGGCCCCCAGTACGGAACAGCCACCACCCGCCAAGAGCCAGCAGTAACCAAAACAGCAGTCGCGCCACGACCGCCCCCTAGACCCGATGCAGCACGACTTCCAGGACGAAGCGGCTCCCCGCATAGGCCAGGAACATCGCGACAAATCCTGACAGTGTCCAACGCAGCGCGACACGACCACGCCAGCCATAGAGTCTGCGCCCGAACAAAAGGGCGGCGAAGATGACCCACGAAATCAGGGTGAATACCGTCTTATGATCCAGCGTGAGCGGGCGGCCGAAGAGGGCCTCCGAGAACACGATGCCAGTCAGTACCGTAAGGGTCAAGAGCACAAAGCCAAATGCAACCAGACGAAAAAGGAGGCGCTCCATCGTCAACAGTGGTGGTAGCTGTCCGAGAACCGCACCCTCCAGGCGCGACCAGATGCCGCGCGATTGGGGCACGGTCGCCTCGGTCTGATGCAGCCAGCGATCGAGTGCGGCCATCAGAAGGGCCTGCAAGGCGGCGATGGTCAACAAGCTGTAGGACGCCAGCGCGACGACCACATGGGCATCGAACGCGGGATTGCGCGTCGCGTGCGCCGCGGCGAGCGCCGCAGTCCCAGGAAACCACAACGGCAAGAGTGCACACAAGCAAGCGATCGGAAGGATCAGCAGTCGCATGCCAGCCAGCGAGAAGTACAGGCTCTCAAACCAAAAGATGGCAACGGCCAACCACATCGTCGCCGACAACGCCGAGGCAAAGCCGAAGCGGATACCGTCGGGCCCTCGAAAATCGGTTCCGAGAAGCCACAGGTGCAGGACCCAAATGACATAGAGTGCCAGGCGCTCGACGAGGCTAAAGGAGCCCCCCGCGCGGGGCGTCGCCGCCGGTGAGGGCGCCGCGAGCAGGCTCGCGGGCGCCGGGGCCGCAAGGGCGCGGCGCCAGGCCCACGCCGCCAAACCGAGGTAGCCGAGGGCAACAACGGCGTACAGTAGAATGATCATTTTTCGAGTTTACACCACGTACACTGGCGAATTGCCGGCCCCCAGAAACCCATGCTCGATAACCTCTCACAACGCTTAGCTCGCGTGGTCAAGACCATGCGCGGCGAAGCCCGTCTGACCGAGGCCAACACGGCCGAGATGCTGCGCGAGGTTCGCATGGCGCTTCTCGAGGCCGACGTCGCACTGCCCGTCGTGCGCGAATTCATCGCGCGCGTCAAAGAGCGCGCCCTGGGCGCCGACGTCGCCGGCAGCTTGTCACCCGGACAGGCGCTGGTCGGCGTCGTCCAGAAGGAGTTGACGGCGATCATAGGAGGCGACCTCGGACCGGGAGCGCAAACCCTGAACCTCGCCGTCACGCCCCCGGCGATCATCCTCATGGCCGGACTCCAGGGAGCTGGCAAGACCACGACCGTGGGCAAGCTTGCGCGCCTGTTGCGGCTGCAAAAGAAGAAGGTCCTGGTGGTCTCGGCTGACATCTACCGGCCCGCGGCCATCGAACAGCTCAAGACCGTGGCAGCCCAGGTCGACGCCGACTTTTTCCCGTCCGAGAGCACGCAGGCACCGGTCGACATCGCGCGCGCCGCCCTCGATTGGGCGAAAAAGCACTATCACGACGTACTCATCGTCGACACCGCCGGCCGCCTCGCGATCGACGCGGAGATGATGAACGAAATAGCCGCGATCGACGCGGCCATCCATCCAGCCGAGACACTGTTCGTCGTCGACGCGATGGCCGGCCAGGACGCGGTCAATACCGCGAAGGCGTTCGACGCCACGCTGCCCTTGACCGGGATCGTGCTCACCAAGCTCGATGGTGACGCCCGCGGCGGAGCAGCCCTGTCGGTACGCCACGTCACCGGCAAGCCGATCAAGTTCGTCGGTGTGGGCGAGAAACTCGACGGCCTTGAGGTCTTCCATCCGGACAGGATGGCGAGCCGCATCCTCGGCATGGGCGACATCCTCGCCTTGGTCGAGGACGCACAGCGCTCGGTGGATGTCGCAGAGGCGGAAAAGCTCGTCAAGAAGATGAAGTCCGGGACGCGTTTCGATCTGGAGGACTTCAAGATGCAGTTGCAGCAGATGAAGAAGATGGGAGGCCTTGGCGGAGTCCTCGACAAGCTACCCGCCCAGATGCAAGCCGCCGCGGGTCAGACCGATATGGCCCGCGCCGAACGGGACACCCGGCGGATGGAGGGCATCATCAATTCCATGACGGCGCAGGAACGCGCCAAGCCAGACCTGATTAAGGCTTCGCGCAAGCGCCGCATCGCCGCAGGCGCGGGCGTGCCCGTCCAGGAGGTGAATCGCCTACTCAAGCAATTCGAGCAGATGCAGGGGATGATGAAGCAACTGCAAAAGGGCGGGCTCGCCAAACTGATGCGCGGCATGCGTGGGGGCTTCCCGGGAATGCGCTAGGCAATCGCCCCACACCCTAGTGACCGCTTAGTGCGCCCGTCGGCAGGGCCGCGCGCGTGGGAAGAGAGGGCTGCAGTTCCGGCGTGTACTCCCATTTCTTCCACGCGGCGAGAACCAGATTCGGGTAATCAGCTTGGCCAAGCGAGCCGTTGTAGCGACCCAGGGCGCGAAACAGACTGCCCTGCTCCTGGTCGAGGTAATGCCTCAGAATCACGCAGCCGAAGCGAATGTTCACGCGCAGGTCGAAGAGCTTGCTCGGATCGCCATCGCCGATCAGATCCACCCAAAACGGCATCACCTGCGTCAAGCCCCGGGCGCCCGCCTGACTGACCGCATACTTCCGAAAATTGGATTCCACCTGGATCAGCCCGAGGACCAAGGATGGTTCGAGGCCAGCCCGTTTGGCCTCGTAGTAGACTGTCTCAAGGAGATCGCGGCGGACCACGAAGTTTGGCTGCCGACTCTTCAGGCGATTCGACATCTCGGCCAGCCACTCGAGGTAGGCCAAGCGGTCGCCGGCCGTCTCGAATTCGACCCTCGGGGGACGGGAGTTGGAGATCGCGGCTGACAAGGCGGTTCGTACTGAGGCCGAAAGGGGCTCATAGTCCTGGGCTCCGGCCCAGGCCAGAAGCGGCATCCCCAGACCGGTCAGCAGAACCCAGAGGAGGCCCCGGCCCATCCAGTGCCCAGGGCCTGTTGGCCGCCGGATCCCGGGGACTGGAGGCGGGCGTCTTGGCTTCACCGTTTGGACAACTCTCTCAGCAGGTCGAGGATCTGCCCATGCGCCTGCGCAGTATTCACCCTCTGGACGTCAGGAGCTGCCCCGGATTGCGCGCCCGCGGGAGCCCGCCTCGGCTGGACCTCCACTACGCCCTCCTTCAGTCCGCGCTCCCCGACGGTGACGCGGACCGGGACGCCGATGAGTTCCCAATCGGCAAACATGACCCCGGGTCGTTCGTCACGATCATCGATGATGACGTCCACGCCTAAGCCCAAAAGCTCTTCATAGAGGCGAAGCGCCGCACTTCTTACCGACTCACTCTTGCCAAAACCGACCGGACAGATGACGACCTCGAACGGAGCGATCGCGACCGGCCAGACGATCCCGCGCTCGTCGTGGTTTTGCTCGATCGCCGCCCCGGCGATGCGGGTGATCCCGATCCCGTAGCAGCCCATCTGGAACAGCTGGGCACGCCCATTCTCGTCTAAGAAGGTGGCGTTCAATTTGCCCGAGTAGAGCGTGCCGAGCTGGAAGATATGACCCACCTCGATCCCCCGGCAGAGCTCCAGATAACCTAGCCCATCGGGAGAAGGGTCTCCTGCCACGACGTTGCGCAGGTCCGCAACGCGTGGCTCGGGCAGATCACGCCCCCAGTTCACCCCCCTCAGATGATAGTCAGCGGCATTGGCGCCGATCACGAAATCGCTCATTGCCAGAACGCTACGGTCAACCAAGACCTCGACAGGTCGACGGGTCCCGACGGGCCCCAGATAGCCGGGCGGGGTGCCGAACCACTCGATGATCTCGGCCTCGCTCGCGAACCGGAAGTTCTCCAGACCGGCGATCTTGCGCACCTTGATCTCGTTCATCTGATGGTCGCCGCGCAACAGGAGCAGCCAGATCTGGGGTCCGGCGTCCAGGTCGACTGCCAGAACGATCGATTTGACCGTCTGATCGAGTCCGATACCCAGGAATTGAGCGACGTCCTCACATTTGGCCCTGCCTGGAGTCGGGACGCGCTCCATCTCCTGGGTGGGCGCGCGCCGCGACTCCTTTGGCGCCAGCGCTTCGGCCATTTCCACGTTGGCCGCGAAGCCCGACTCGGGACAGAACGCGAGCGCGTCCTCGCCCGAATCGGCCAGGACGTGAAACTCGTGCGATCCAGAGCCACCAATACTGCCCGTATCTGCGGCGACCGCCCGAAAGCGCAGGCCGATGCGCTCGAAAATCGCCGCGTAGGCCTGATACATCTTGCCGTAGCTCGCCTGCAGGCCCTCGAAGTCCCGATCAAAGCTGTAGGCGTCTTTCATGGTGAATTCGCGTCCCCGCATGACCCCAAAGCGCGGTCGAATCTCGTCCCGGAACTTGGTCTGGATGTGATAGAAATTCACCGGTAGCTGTTTGTAGCTTTTCAGCTCCTTGCGCGCGATATCCGTGACCACCTCCTCGGAGGTCGGCTGCAGCACGAAGTCCCGGGCGTGCCGATCCTTAAAACGCAGCAGTTCGGGGCCGTATTTCTCCCAGCGCAGCGACTCCTGCCAGAGTTCGGCCGGCTGCACGACGGGCATGAGCAGCTCGATCGCCCCGGCGCGTTCCATTTCCTCCCGGACGATTCGCTCCACCTTGCGGATGGTGCGCAGCCCCATGGGCATATAGGTGTATATACCCCCGGCCAAGCGCTTGATCAGGCCTGCTCGCACCATCAATTGATGACTCACAACCTCCGCGTCGGAGGGGGCTTCCTTCAGGGTCGAGACGAAAAACCGTGATGCACGCATGCGCTTGATTTGTTTGCTTGAATTGATCAGCAAGACTCTGGTTATAATGGTTTCAATTCTAACGGATTGCAGGTTGGCCGACATGTTGGATAGAGAAGGCTTCCGCCCCAACGTCGGTATCATCTTGGCCAATGCCAGGAACGAAGTCTTTTGGGGCAAGCGGATTCGAGAGCACTCCTGGCAGTTCCCTCAGGGTGGCATCAAGCATGGCGAGACCCCTGAGCAGGCCATGTATCGCGAGCTGCGCGAGGAGATCGGCTTGCTTCCGGACCATGTGCGTATCGTCGGACGGACCCGGGACTGGTTGCGCTACGAAGTCCCGGACCATTGGGTGCGCCGCGAATGGCGCGGCAGCTATCGCGGGCAGAAGCAGATCTGGTTTCTGCTGCGCCTCATCGGGCGCGATTCGGACATTAGTCTGCGCGCAACCGATCATCCCGAGTTTGATGCCTGGCGCTGGCATGATTACTGGGTCCCCCTGGACGCGGTGATCGAATTCAAGCGCGACGTCTATAGCCAGGCCCTCAATGAATTGTCTCGCTTATTGTTCCGCAAGCAAGATCAGGCGCGCTGTGCGCGCCAAGCTGCGCGCGCTGGCGGCATCGAATTGGAAGTCTCGGCCGACGTTGGCGATTCCCAGGCCGGCACGCATGGTTGATGGGAAGGTGGGTGCCCCTCCTGCCTGTGAGGTGGCACGGAAGGTCTCAAGCAGGCGCTCGGCGTTTTGGGCAGCACTCGCCTTACTCCTCGGACTCATCGGCTCGAGCCACGCCGCTCCCTTTGACGACCTCTTTACCGACGAGAAGAACTGGACCGAGGTTCCTCCGAGCCCGCCGAACCCCGTCTCAAACCCCGACCTCGTCAATTTCTATGTGAGCCCAGCGAGCAGCTTTCGCTTCTCTGTGGATGCCAAATCGATCACCCTAGGCAAAGACGGGGTCGTCCACTACACCCTCGTTGGAGTGAGCGAC
>CAJCID010000304.1 GCA_903970305.1 Rhodospirillales bacterium
TGAGAATGGGCTCGGGAAAGTTAACCTGACCCGTTGCCGGAAAATAAAGTGCATTGCTGAAGAGCCCGGGACCATAGGGATTCGTCGGAAATCTAATCAAAGTTCCGTCACGATAGCCGTAGCTATCAGGAACTTGAGAGCCACTCCATGGATCGACACCATCCAGAGGCCAGAACCAGAAGAGCTCATGGATGATCCGCCGAACTGGGTCATTGAGTTCCCCCTCAGCCTTCCGGATGTCCTCCAGAGTGGACGCTGGTCTAAGCGGGAAGGGTCCGTCCAACGAGGGATCTGTGCTTCCGAGTTCTGCTAAGACCTGTCGCTTTTGCGCGTGGGTTGCGACCATCCTTGTGGAGGCTGTAATTGGAAGCCCAAGGACGCGAAAAGGATTACGACGGTACAGGTCCGGCGTCAGAATCTCCGCGAGCGTCGCGCTCACCGAGTCCCTCACTGAGACGTGCCATTTATTAATAAGATCGCTTGTCGCCGGATTGACCATAGGTTACATGCTCATTCCACGGCGCCACAGGCGAACTCTTTCCGAGTACTTGTCGCGTATCTCTGGGGACTTGTTAAATGCTTCTTCCATCGTATCCGCCGCCTCGGTCAGACGACCGGATCGTGCAAGCTCCTCCGCAGACTTGATCAACTGCCGCCCCCGGCCAGAGTCCCGTGCGTCTACGCCGTCTATCGCGAGCTTTGATGGCTCGCTGCTGAGGATCTTCCTCCTGATCTGGCTGGTCTCATAGACAGGACGCCATTGCTCTAGCGCTTCAAGTAATTCGCGGGCGTCTCGATAGCGCAGCGCAGGGTTCTTGTTGAGCGCTTTTGTGACTATGCGATCAAGACCTGAATCCGCGTCAGGGTTCGTTCGTGAAGGCAGCACTATGGGCTTCCTGGCGTTCAAGGTCATATCGGCGGCGGGACTCGCCGGCAGATGATCGGTCAGTAGCATGTACAGCGTCGCGCCGATCGCCCAGACATCGCTGGCGCAGGAGTCGCCCTTCTTATCGAGGAAGGCCTCCGGCGGCTTGAACGACACCGTGCCCGCCGTCGTGGCAAGCAGGGTGAGGGGGTTGACCGACTTCGCAAGGCCGAAATCACTTACTCTGGCGCGCAGGCCGTCGGCCTCATATCCGACCAGGATATTGTCGGGCTTGATGTCTCTGTGAATGATCGGAGGCTTTTCGCTGTGAGCAACCGTGAGACCGCGGCAAACCTGCTTGATGAGGTCTAGCGAGGTCGCCACAGGCACCAATGCCTCCCCATGTGATTGCCAGAACTTGCGAAGACTGCCGCCTGGTACGTGCTCCATTGTGAAGTAGCCGTGCTGGCTACGTTGAGTCTCCAGAACGTTGGCATCGAAGACGCGGACAATGTTGGGATGGCCAATTCTAGAGAGCAGAATCGCCTCACCCAGCATGTCGTGGGTATCTTCGATGCTCATCTCGGACTGTTTGAAAATCTTCAGCGCCTGCCTACCCAGAAATCGGTGCTTGACGCGATACACCTCCGCGAATGCGCCCTCGCCGATAAAGCGCTCGACCTCGTAGGTGTCCCGCAGCAGTGATCCCGGCTCAAGCAGCGCCATGGGCATTCTCGAAGGGGGTCGCATGCATGGGAGGGAGTTTCACCATCGCGCAGAACACATCTGGTATTCAGGGAATCACGGCTATTGAGCCGCGTCAAAGCTTGACAATAATGTAAGGGCAAGGAGGAGATGGAACTCACAAATTGGAGACCTAACCGGCGACAATTAGAACTGCCCGGTCATATTGTCAGGAGAGTGTTACCGGGTTGCCTCAGGTCGAATGTTACTCGCGGGCATAATCCGAAACGGGTCCCGACTACGAGCCCAAAGGCGCGATCTGCCGCGTCGGCGGCAGAAGCTCCGAGGAAATTGCCTACCCCTGAGCCCCGGCAGCCACCTCAAAATCAGCGACCCGTGGCTGGGGCTCCGAGAACCTTGCGGCCACTGACAGTCTTACAGTCTTAATCATGTCCCCGAATAGCCGGACGAATTCGAACGCCGAGAGCACGCCGAATGATGTCTCCCTTGCTCAGCATCTGGTTATGGAACCCATCTTCACGCTTCTTCGAAGGTGCGGTAGGCGCATTTACATTAAATCGGGGCACGCGCACTCCTGCGATTAGGACATCACGGTCGCCACCCAAGATATGATTTTTACCCAGCGACCTTTCTGTCTGGTGCACCAGAGCCTAACCGCCAGCTGGTTCAGCATCGGCGAGATCCGCACAGGGAATAGTCCGGAGATTCCCGTGGACAATGCGACCCATTACCGACTGCCGGCGGCCCATCTCTGCTAGCGTCTTCCCTCATGCGCATCAGCCCACGCTTGCTTGTCGGTCTGGCCGCCCTCGCGGTAACAGGCCTCACCCACGCCGGCACCACCGTCTTCAAGTGCATCAAGGGTGGCCAGACTATCCTCACCGATCGGCCCTGCGCCTCCACTCCGTTCGACTCGAGCAGCTCCACTGCCGCGCCATCGGACTCCACCCTCAGCGGTTCAGCCCCCTCGTTCTCTCCCGTCGGCAAATGGAGCGGCCAGGTTCAATATCAGGCCAATGAAAATGGCCAACTGCTACAAGCCGCGCACTCCGTCGTCTCCCTCGCCGCCGAGTTCACGCCCGACGGCAAACTGGCCGGCTCGAGTGACGAGAACGGCTGCAAGTTGCTGGGTATTTGGTCGCAAGACGCTCAGCACATCGTTTGGGTCGACGTCACCTTGAGCACATGCCGATTTCCCGGCCTTAACCGCCGCTTCAACGGCAGCTTCCTACTCGCAAAGCCTGCAGGTTCCGCACAGCTTCAGATCATCGCCACGGATCTTCCTCACGAGGGTCAAGGGGCGCGGATGTACGACATCAAGGGTACGTTGCGCCGATAGAATTTCGCTCTACGAGCTCGGGGTCCCCTCATTTTTGGTGCAATAACATACGGTAGAAACACCCATCATTTCCCGGTGTTCTTTGAGGCGACCCGT